>JAPSGP010000594.1 GCA_031177445.1 Acidimicrobiia bacterium | reverse complement strand
CCTGTCTTCGACAGCGATTACTCGGCTCGTCGGCCAGAACGACAGACTGTCAAGTCAACCCACTTGGTCTGTAAGGGTTGCGCTTACTAACGCACTTTCCCTGTTTTCTGCGCGAAAGGCAATGTCCACCGTGGCCGCGGCCTTGAGGTCCCCCGGGTTTGGTGGAGGCTCTGAAGCCAGGATGTTCTGTCCTGGCGGGAGAGGAGTCTCGCTCGATGCCAAGACCGAAGAAGTATCCGGATGAGTTGCGGGAGCGGGCGGTGCGGCTCGTGTTCGACTCGGGTCGGCCGATCGCGCATGTCGCGGCCGATCTCGGCGTGCACAGGGAGTCGCTTCGCAATTGGGTGCGCCAGGCCGAAGCGGACGGTGGCAAGCGACGTGACCGTCTGACGACCGTCGAGCGCGAGCGGCTCGGTGAGCTCGAGCGCGAGGTGCGTGAGCTGCGCCGCACGAACGAGATCTTGAAGGCGGCGTCGGCGTATTTTGCGCGCGAGCTCGACCCGACCCGGCCGAAGCGATGAGGTTCATCGACGAGCACCGCTCGCGCTTCGGGGTCGAGCCGATCTGCAGGACGCTGGGCTGGAACGTGTCGAGCTACTACGCGCGTCGGCGCCGCCCGCCTTCGGCGCGCGAGATCGCCGACGCGGCGCTGTTGCCGCGGATCGGGAAGGTGTGGGCCGAGAACTACGAGGCCTACGGCGCCCGCCGCGTCTGGAAGCAGCTGCAGCGCGAGGGGATCGAGGTGGGGCGCTGCCAGGTCGAGCGGCTGATGGCCCGAAACGAGCTGCGCGGCGCCCAGCCCGCCAGGCGCTACCGCGGCGTGACGGTCGCCGACGAGGCCGCGCCACGGCCGGCCGATCTCGTCGACCGCGACTTCGCCGCTGAGGGCCCGAACCTGCTCTGGGTCTGCGATCTCACGTACTTGAAGACGTGGGAGGGGTTCGTCTACCTGGCGTTCGTCAAGGACGTCTTCAGCCGCGTGATCGTGGGCTGGCAGCTCGCGCCGCATCTGCGCACCGACCTCGTGCTCGACGCGCTCGAGATGGCAGTCCACCTGCGCCGGCCCGCCGGCGACGCTCGGCTCGTGCACCACTCGGACAGGGGAACTCAATACACGAGTTTTCGCTACACCCAGCGCCTCGCCGACCTTCAGATCGCGCCGAGCGTGGGGTCGGTCGGCGACGCCTATGACAACGCGATGGCCGAGAGCTTCGTCGGCACATTCAAGTGCGAGCTCGTCAAGGGCCGCACCTTCAAGACCCGGTTCGACGCCGAGATCGAGACCGTCGAGTACCTCGGCTGGTTCAACAACACCCGCCTCCACTCAGAGCTCGGCGACCTGCCGCCCGTCGAGTACGAGATTCCTGGGCGGCAAATCGCGACGACCGATCGGTCGCACCGCCCTCCCCGAAGCCCTCAGACGGGCTCACAGCGGCCCGCCTGCTCGAGCCGACCACCCGGATCGAACGAAACGAGCGCGATCGGGCCGCCGGAGCCCAGATGGTCGCGCGCGCCGACGTCTCACCGGGCTCGCCCTACGGGGTCACCCGCCTCGACGACGGCGTCCCAACCCCACCGAATACGCTCATGCCAACGACAGTGGAAACCAAATAACCGAGCCTCTACGAAACCCGGGGCACCTCAAAGTTGGCTCTGCGATATCCACACTGTCTC
>JAPSGP010000307.1 GCA_031177445.1 Acidimicrobiia bacterium | reverse complement strand
TCGAGTTCTGGGAGGAGTGGCAGGAGGCCGGCCGCCCCGGCTACCCGCCGCCGGCCGCCTGACGGTCGTACGACGAGACGATGCGCTCGAACCGCTCGAGGTCGCCGGCGTAGGGCTCGTCCTCGCGGGGCCAGTGCACGACGACGTCGGTGATCCCGACCTCCTCATAGCGGCCGATCGTGTCGCGGAACTCCTCGACCGAGGCGAGGCCGCTGGCGAGCAACCGGCCCGTCAGAGCCAACCGTCGCACTGACGCCGGGTCCCGCCCGACCGCGGCGCAGGCGTCCTCGAGGTCACTGATCTGGCGACTCAACGCGCGAGCGCTCGCTTGCGCACTCATCTTCTCGCGCGACGCCCCCTCCCCTGTCGTCACCCACGTCTCGGCGTAGCGCGCGGCGAGGCGCATTCCCCGCGGGCCGGTGGCCGCGACTGCAAACGGCACGCGTGGCTGCTGCACGCATCCGGGGTACGAACGCGCCTCGACCGCCGAGTAGAACCGGCCCGAGTACGACACCTCGGGCTCACGCAGCAGCTGGTCGAGCAGGTCGACGAACTCGGCGAAGCGGTCCGCACGGGCGCGAAGGGAGAACTTGGGCTGACCAAGGATCTCCGCATCCCAGCCCGGCCCCCCGGCGCCTACCCCGAGCGTGAGCCGCCCGCCGGACACGTCGTCGAGTGTGACGAGCTCCCGCGCGAGCGACACCGGATGGCGGAAGTTCGGCGACGCCACCAGCGTGCCCAGGCGGATCCGCTCGGTAGCGAGCGCGGCCGCGGTCAACGTCGGGATCGTCCCGAACCACGGCGAGTCGCGCAGCGAGCGCCAGGCGAGGTGGTCGTACGTCCACGCGTGGTCGAAGCCGAGCGCTTCCGCTTGCTGCCAGATCTCCCGCGCCTTGGCCCACGGATGTTCCGGCAGAATGACGACGCCAACGCGCACGTCAGGACGCTACGCGCCTACCGGTGCTCCGGGTTGGGGTAGTCGAAGCGACAGCCGGCGTCCCACTCCGAGCGCTGGTTGCCGTGCGCCGGGATGCCGCCGGCGTCCTTCACCATCCGTGCCAGGTGGAGCAGGTTCCACGTCATGAACGTCGTGTTGCGGTTGGTGAAGTCGTTCTCCGGCCCTCCGGAGCCGGGGTCGAGGTACGACGGCCCCGGCCCGGCCTCGCCGATCCACCCGGCATCGGCTTGTGGCGGGACCACGTAGCCGAGGTGCTGCAGCGAGTACAGGATGTTCATCGCGCAGTGCTTCACGCCGTCCTCGTTGCCGGTGATCAGACAGCCGCCCACGCGCCCGTAGTACGCGTACTGACCGGCGTCGTTGAGCAGATGCGAGTTGCCGTACAGCCGCTCGATCACCTTCGTCGCGACGGATGACTTCTCGCCCAGCCAGATCGGCGCGCACAGGACGAGGATCTCCGCCGCCTGCACCTGCTCGAAGATCGCGGGCCAGTCGTCGCGCTCCCAACCGTGCTCGGTCATGTCGGGGTAGACGCCGGCGGGGATCTCGTGGTCGACGGCCCGGATGAGATCGGCCTGCACGCCGTTGCGGCGCATGATCTCCATCGACCGCTCCGCGAGGCCCTCGGTGTGCGAGCGGTCGGGTGATCGCTTGAGCGTGCAGCTGATGTACAGCGCCCGCAGGTCGGAGAAGTCCCACCGCGACGCGCGCGTGAGCTCCTCGTTCCGGTCGGTCATCGTCATGTCCTGCTCCTTCAGACGAGCTCGGGGTCGGTGCACCTCCTGCCGGTCACGTCCGGGGACAGTGCGTCGAACCGCCGTCGCGTTTCAGACTTCTCCGCCGTCGGCGTCGTCGAGGCGCTCGCGGTCGGGGGCGCGCCTTTCCCGGGCGGGCAGCCCTGCTCCGAGCTGTTCGAAGGTGCTCATACCGTCACGCTTTTCGTTCGGGGGAGACTAGGGAGCATGGACGAATTCGATGTCATCGTGATGGGCGGCGGACCGGCGGGCGAGAACATCGCCGGTCGCTGCACCGAGTGCGGGCTCTCGATCGCAATGGTCGAGTCCGAGCTGCTGGGCGGCGAGTGCTCGTACTGGGCCTGCATGCCGAGCAAGACGCTGCTCCGGCCGGGGGCGGTGCTCGAGGCCGTACGGCGGGTGCCCGGCGCCCGCGAGGCGGTGACCGGCGAGCTCGACGTGCGCGCCGCGTTGGCGCGCCGCGACGACGTCGTCGGCAACTGGGACGACGGCGGGCAGGTGAAGTGGCTCGAAGGAGCAGGTGGCACGCTCGTCCGGGGCGCCGGCCGGCTGACGGGCGAGCGCGTCGTGGAGGTCGAGCAGCGCGACGGCTCGATCCGCCGGTTGGCCGCGCGCAAGGCGGTGGTGATCGCAACCGGGTCCGATCCCAACATCCCGCCGATCGAAGGGCTGCAAGACATCCGCACCTGGGCCAGCCGCGACATCACGTCGGCCAAGGACGTCCCCCGCCGCCTGCTCGTCCTCGGTGGCGGCGTGGTCGGGGTCGAGATGGCACAGGCGTGGCGTCGATTCGGATGCGAGGAGGTCACCGTGATCGCGGCCTCGGACCGGCTGCTTCCGAGGAACGAGCCGTTCGTCGGCGACCAGCTGGCGGCGGCGTTCGCGGAGGAGGGCATCACGGTCTTCACCAACGCACGGGCGACGCGGGCGAGCCGCGAGGCCGACGATGCGCCCGTCACCGTCACGCTCGACGACGGCCGCGAGCTGACGGGCGACGAGCTCCTCGTCGCCACCGGTCGCCGACCCCGCACGAGCGACATCGGGCTGGAGACCGTGGGGCTCGAGCCGGGGAAGTACGTCGAGGTCGACGACCAGCTCCGGGCCACCGGCGTGCCGGGTGGATGGCTGTTCGCCATAGGCGATTGCAACGGTCGCGCGCTCCTCACGCACATGGGCAAGTACCAGGCGCGCATCGCGACAGACGTGATCCGTGGTCGAGACGTGGAGGCGTGGGCGGATCATCGTGCAGTGCCGGGCGTCATCTTCACCGACCCGCAAGTCGCGTCGGTCGGTCTGACCGAGCAGGCCGCGCGTGAGCGGGGCATCGACGTGCGGACCGTGTCCTATGGCGTCGGCGATGTCGCGGCCGCATCCGCGCACGGCGAAGGCATCAGCGGCACCGCACAGCTCGTCGTCGACGAGTCTCGACAGGTCATCGTGGGTGCCACCTTTGTCGGTCCCGAGATCGGCGAGCTCCTACATTCGGCCACGGTCGCAGTCGCGGGCGAGGTGGCACTCGACACGCTGTGGCACGCAGTGCCGTCGTTTCCGACGTTCAGCGAGCTCTGGCTGCGCTTACTCGAGGCCTACGGGCTCTAGGCGGGTGCTCCGATGCGTCAATGAGTGGCGCCGCGAGCGTCGCGGAAGGCCGCCAACAGTGATTCGCGGGCGGTCGGGTCCATGGCGGCGACGTCGGCTTCGGTGAGGCGGCCACCGAGGTCGATGGTCGTGCGGATCTGCTCGAGATATCGCGTACACCCGTCGCATTCGCGGAGGTGCGCTTCGAGCCGCTCCTGCTCCTCACTCGAAATCGCGCCATCGAGGTACTCGGTCACGATCTCGACGAAGTGGGCGCAGGGAAAGTCCTGCCGGCGGCGGAAGAATCGGGGCAATCTCATACGGCGTCCTCGAAATGCGACTCGAGCGCCTGGCGGACCCTCGAGCGGGCCCGGTGGAGCAGGACTCGTTGATTGGTCTCCGACAGGTCGAGCGCATTACAGACCTCGACGGAGGTCCAGCCCTCGAGGTCGCGCAGCGTGATCACCTCTCGTTGCGCGGGTGGCAGCTTCTCGATCGCGGCCGCCACGACAGCGAGCGTCTCCTGCGAGAGCAGGCGCTCCTCGGGCTCCTCGTCCCAGGGCGTGGGGGGCGCGGCCCAGTGGCCCGGGTGGCGGGCTCCGGGAGGCTGGAAGCGCTCCGGGTCGACCGCCGGATCCGCGCCCTCGTCGAGCGCCCCGGCCACGGAGGCGAAGGGGATGGAGCGGTGTTCACGTACCCCTCGTGACCGCGCGACGTTCATGAGGATGCGGAAGAGCCACGTCTTCACGGTCGAACGCTGCTCGAAGCGGTCGATGCCCTGGATCACCGCCAGCCAGGTTTCCTGGACGACCTCGTCGGCGACCTCGGGGGTGGCCACGTAGTTGCGCGCCAGACGGCGAAGGCTGCCGTCGTAGCGGTCGAGGAGCCACGCGAACGCCGAGTCGTCGCCCTGGCGCAGCGCGCCGACGAGC
>JAPSGP010000306.1 GCA_031177445.1 Acidimicrobiia bacterium | reverse complement strand
TTCTTCGGGCCCGAGTACAAGGTGCTCCGCGGCGGCTCGTGGGCCACGCATCCCCTCGTGCACCGGCTCAGCTTCCGCAACTGGGACTATCCGATCCGGCGTCAGATCTTTGCCGGGTTCCGCTGCGTCGAGGACGTCTGACTGCTCATGTGCCGGCACATGGCGTACCTCGGCCCGCCCGTCGCGCTCTACGCGTTGTTGTTCGAACCCGAGCACTCGCTCCTTCGCCAGGCGTCGTCGCCTCGTTTCCAGACCGTCGGCAACGACAACCCGCACGGCTTCGGTGTCGGCTGGTTCTCGGACTCGGCCGCGCGCCCGGCGCGGTATCGCACGGCGAAACCCATGTGGGCCGACGACGAGTTCGCGTCGACGGCACCGCACGAACGCGCCGTTGCGGTGCTCGCAGCCGTTCGCAACGCGACACCCGGATCTGCGCTCGACGAGCGGGGCAACGCACCCTTCGTCTCCGAGCGACACCTGTTCTCGCTCAACGGCTCGATCGCAGGCTTTCGCGACGGCATCGAGACGGCGCTCAGAGCCGGCGTGAGCCCCCGCCGAGCGGAGGGCATCGAGGGCGACAGCGATGCCGAGCTCCTGTTCGCGCTGACGCTCGACCGGCTCGACCACGGTGCGTCACTCTCCGGCGCGCTGTTGGCCACCCTGCGCGAGGTCACGGAGCTCGCCGGCGGGTCATTGAACCTCATGCTCACCGACGGGCGGACGATCGCGGCGACGGCGTACGGCAACTCGCTCTTCAGCTACGCCGACGGCGCCGTGCGCGTCGTCGCGTCCGAGCCCTACGACGACGACCGCTCGTGGCAGGCGGTACCGGACCGTTCCGTCGTCACTGCCGATGCCGACGGTGTGTCGATCACCTCGATCCCCTCAGGAGCTGCCGTATGACCGGAGTCGCACCATCGGTACGCGTCGATGTTCATCTCGGGCCCGAGGATCTCACCGGCGCCTTGCGCAGGGACGCCCGCGCCGGCCTCGTCGCCACCCCGAAGGTGCTGCCGCCCAAGTGGTTCTACGACGAGGAAGGGTGCCGGCTGTTCGAGGCGATCACCCGCCTTCCCGAGTACTACCCCACGCGGACGGAAGCCGCGATCCTCGAGGCCACGGCGGACGAGATCGCGCGCCGCACCGGCGCCGACACCTTGATCGAGCTGGGCTCGGGCACGTCCGAGAAGACGCGACGGCTGCTCGACGCGCTCGCGGCCAACACGACCCTGGAACGGTTCGCGCCGTTCGACGTGAGCGAGCCCACGCTGCGTGACGCCGCGGTCGCGATCGAGCGCGAGTACCCGGGCATCGAGGTCCACGCTGTGGTCGGCGACTTCGAACGCCACCTGGACCGGTTGCCCAGGGGTGGTCGCCGCCTCGTCGCGTTCCTGGGCAGCACGATCGGCAACCTCGACCCGGTCGCGCGAGCCACCTTCTTCACCGAGATCGCGCGCAGCCTCGAACCGGGCGACAGCTTCCTGCTCGGCACCGATCTGGTGAAGGACATCGCCCGGCTCGAGGCCGCGTACGACGACTCCGCGGGCATCACCGCAGCGTTCAACCGCAACGTGCTCAACGTCCTCAACCGCGAGCTCGATGCCGACTTCGCGTCGGACCGATTCAGTCACGTCGCCAAGTGGGTCGAGCGCGAGGAGTGGATCGAGATGCGACTCCGCTCCGAGATCGACCAGCGGGTACACCTGCGAGCACTGGATCTCGACGTGCACTTCGGCGCGGGCGAGGAGATGCGCACCGAGATCAGCACCAAGTTCCGCCGCGCCATGGTGGCAACCGAGCTGGCCGCTGCCGGACTCGAGCTCACCGAATGGTGGACCGACCCCGCTGCCGACTTCGCCCTGTCGCTGTCGGTCCCACTCTGAGCGACGAGCCGGCAGCCCGACCTTCGCCCGTCCGGAACCGCCGAATCCTGAGTTTCCACTACAGGCGTAGTGTTATTACAATGGCCCGATGAGCTCCCCCCTGCTCGAGATCGACGACCTGCACGTCGAGGTCGACGGCCACGAGATCCTCCGCGGGGTCTCGCTCGCGCTCCCCCCGGGCGAGGTCCACGCCCTCATGGGGCCCAACGGCTCGGGCAAGTCGACGCTGGCCGCCACCCTGCTCGGCAACCCCGGGTACCAGGTCACCGGCGGCCGGATCCTGTTCAAGGGCGAGGACCTCGCCGCCCTGCCCACCGACGCGCGGGCGGCGCGGGGGTTGTTCCTCGGTTTCCAGCATCCGGAGGAGATCCCCGGCGTCAGCGTCTTCAACTTCTTGCGCCAGGCGATGTCCACCCGCAAGGGCATCGAGGACTTCTCCATCCTGGAGGTGCGGATGGCGCTCCTGGAGTGGTCGAAGCGCCTCGGGATGGACACCCGCTTCACCGAGCGCTACCTGAACGAGGGCTTCTCCGGCGGAGAGAAGAAGCGCAACGAGATCCTGCAGATGGCGCTGATGGAGCCCGACTGTGCGGTGCTCGACGAGACCGACTCCGGCCTCGACATCGACGCGCTGGGAGCGGTGGCGCGCGGGATCGAAGAAGTGCGCAAGGACCGGCCCGAGCTCGGGATCCTGCTGATCACGCACTATCGCCGGATCCTCGCCCACCTCACGCCCGACGTCGTGCACGTGTTGCTCGATGGACGGATCGTGGTCTCGGGTGGCGTCGAGCTCGCCGAGCAGCTCGAGCGCGAGGGCTTCGACGCGTTTCGTGCGGCACAGGTCGGCTCATGAGCGAGGTCCTCGACGTCGGGCGGATCAAAGCCGACTTCCCCATCTTCCAACGCGAGGTCAACGGCAAGCCGATCGTCTACCTCGACTCCGCGGCATCGGCGCAGAAGCCGCGGGCCGTGCTCGACGCCATGGAATGGCACCACCGGAACCACTACGCCAACGTCCACCGCGGCGTCTACACGATCGCGGAGGAGTCGACAGCGGCGTACGAGCACGGCCGGGCGAAGATCGCGCGGCTGCTCAACGCTCACAGCACCAACGAGATCGTGTTCACGAAGAACGTCACCGAGGCGATCAACCTAGTTGCGTACGCGTGGGCGCGGGCCAACCTGCGCGCCGGGGACGTGATCGTCATCACGGAGATGGAGCACCACGCCAACATCGTCCCGTGGCACATCCTCGCGGCCGAGCGCGACGTCGAGCTGCGCTGGATCCCCCTCACCCCCGACTACCAGCTCGACCTCAGTGGGCTCGATCGACTGCTCGACGGCGCGAAGCTCCTGTCGGTCACGGCGATGTCGAACGTGCTCGGCACCAGGAACGACATCCGGCCGCTGGCCGACGCCGCGCACGCTGCCGGCGCGCTGATCCTCGTCGACGCTGCTCAGGGGGTTCCGCACTTCCCCGTCGACGTCCGTGCCTGGGATGCCGATTTCGTGGGCTGGACCGGGCACAAGATGCTCGGCCCGACGGGAATCGGTGGCCTGTGGGCGCGCGCCGAGCTGCTCGAGGCGATGCCGCCCTTCCTCGGCGGGGGCGAGATGATCAACGACGTGCGCGTCGACGGCTTCAGCCCGAACGAGATCCCGTGGAAGTTCGAGGCGGGCACGATGCCGTTCGTGGAGGCAAGTGGGTTGGCCGCGGCGGTCGACTACTTGAACGGTCTCGGTCTCGACGCGGTGCGAGCGCACGAGAAGGCGCTCACCGAGTACGCGCTGCGCGCGCTCGAAGAACGCTTCGAGGGCAGGCTCTCGATCTACGGTCCGCGCGACGTGGAAGCGCGGGGCGGCGCGATCTCGTTCCTCTTCGAAGGAATCCATGCCCACGACATCTCCCAGGTCCTCGACGAGGACGCGGTCTGCGTACGCGCCGGGCACCACTGCGCCAAGCCGCTCATGCGAGTACTCGGGGTTCCGGCTACGACCCGCGCGTCGCTCTACATCTACAACGACGAGTCCGACATCGATGCCCTCGTAGACTCGCTCGCAACCGCCGAGAAGTTCTTCGCGCGCTGAATCTGCACCCGAAGGGGTACGTACCAGAAGTGTCCGGACTCGAAGACCTCTACCGAGAGATCATCCTCGACCACTATCGGTCGCCGCGGAACCGCGGCGAGCTCCCCGTCCCACCGGCCAAGAAGGTCGAGGGATTCAACCCGCTCTGCGGCGACGAAGTCGTGCTCTACCTCGACGTCGATCCCGCCACCGACACCGTGCGCAACCTGCGGATCGGCGGGCAGGGCTGCTCGATCAGTCAGGCGTCGACCTCG
>JAPSGP010000593.1 GCA_031177445.1 Acidimicrobiia bacterium | reverse complement strand
TGCGTGCGCTCGACACGTATTTCGTGTCTTGCGCATGCATCATGAAGGCAGCAGCTCGACGACGGCCTTGGCCTCGCCGCCGTCCCAGCGGAGGAGCACCTCGGCGCGCGGATCGATCTCGTGGCGCACGTACCCGAGGGCGAGCGCCGGCAACTCCTCGGACTCGACGGTGCTGGTGACGGTGCCGACCGCCTTGTCGCCGGCAAGGATCTCGCTCCCGCGCGGGGGGCGCCCGCCCTCGATCGGTCGCAGCACCCGCAAATAGCGGTTCACGTGGCCGCGCGTGTCGATGCGGCAGACGAGCTCCTGGCCCAGGAAGCAGCCCTTCGAGAACGAGACCGCGTCGATCTCGAGGAACGCTTCCTGCGGGATCGTCTTGTCGCCCGTGTCGACTCCCTGCCGTGGCACGCCGGCGCCGATGCGCAGCGCCTCGTAGACCTCGTCGCCGACCCGCTCGACGCTCGTCGCGCGCAGTGCGGCTTCGGCGGCATCGACGCTCGCAGCCGGACCGACGACGTCGACCCCGTCGCCGCCTGGCCACGGCACTCGGACGACCCTCGCATGGTCGAACAGCGTGTGTTCGTGTGCAGCATCGGGGACCTCGACCCCGGCGGCCCGGGCCCGCTCGATCGCACCGTCGCCGCGAACAGCGAGCACGCTCCAACCTTCGGGCTGATCGACGCCGACGTCGACTCGGATCTTGAACCGGGTCAACGAGCTCGCGAGCTGCGAACCGAAGCCGCCATCGCAGATCAGCCACGAATCGTCGCCGACCCGCAGGTACGTGCAGTCGACGTCGAGCTTCCCCTGGGGCGTGAGCAGGAGCGTGTGCGCGCCCTGCCCGTCGCCGAGGGGGTCGAGGTCCTGGGACAGCAGGCTCTGCAGGTACGGCAACGCGTCGCCGCCGGTGACGACGACCACATCGCGCGGTGGGCGTGCCATCACGACGCTCATGGGGCTCCCTCCGTCGTGACCAGGGGCTCGAGATGTCTGGCAGCGGCCACCGCAGTGAGCAACGCTCGCGCCTTGTTGTGGCATTCCAGGTCCTCGAGCTCGGGGTCGGAGTCGGCAACGATCCCGGCCCCCGCCTGCACGCTCGCTCGCCCGTGGCGCCAGAACATCGTGCGGATCGCGATCGCGGTGTCCAGGTTGCCGGAGAAGTCGAGATAGCCGACGACCCCGGCGTATGGCCCACGCTTCGCCGGCTCGAGCTCGTCGATGATCTCCATTGCCCGCACCTTCGGCGCCCCGCTCACCGTTCCGGCG
This sequence comes from Acidimicrobiia bacterium, assembly GCA_031177445.1. GTDB lineage: Bacteria > Actinomycetota > Acidimicrobiia > IMCC26256 > JACDBD01 > JAPSGP01. The sequence goes on along the minus strand of JAPSGP010000593.1, from coordinate 412 downwards.
GGAAAGGTCGCCCGTAGCACGTCCACCGCGGTCCTTCCCTTGGCGAGCTCACCTGACACCTGACTGGTCAGGTGCATGACGTGCGAGTAGCGCTCCAGCGTCATGAGCTCGTCGACCTGTTCGGTGCCGAACTCGACGACGCGCCCGACATCGTTGCGGGCGAGGTCGACGAGCATGATGTGCTCGGCTCGCTCCTTCGGGTCCTCGCTGAGCTCGGCTGCCATGCGGCGGTCGTGTTCGCCGGTGCGGCCCCGCCACCGGGTGCCGGCGATCGGCCGGCTGATGACCCGCCCGTCGAGCACCTGCACCATCGGCTCGGGCGACGAGCCCACGATCGTCGCCTCCGCGTCGCGCAGGAAGTACATGTACGGCGACGGGTTGACCTGGCGCAGCACCCGGTACACCTCGAATG
>JAPSGP010000305.1 GCA_031177445.1 Acidimicrobiia bacterium | reverse complement strand
GGGTCCGGTACCTGCTCGACGTTCAGCTCGGCGATCGGCGCACTCGTCTTCGCCTCGACCTCTGCCGCGACCGAGGCGATGATCTCGATCGCGCGCCGGTAGGACTCGAGCACGTAGATCTGCGAACCGATGTGACAATGCAGACCGCCGAGCTCCAGCCGAGGGCTTTCCGACACTCGCAGTGCGGCGCGCAGCGCCACGCCGCCGACAACTGTGAAGCCAAACTTCGACTCGTCGGTCCCGGTCTCGATGAACTCGTGCGTGTGCGCCTCGACGCCCGGAGTCACGCGAACGAGGACCCGTGGCGGACGTTCGCGGCCCTCCGCCAGCTGCTCGAGGCGGTCGAGCTCGTCGAAGGAGTCGGCCACGATCCGACCCACGCCCGCGTCGAGCGCCTGCTCCAACTCCTCGAGCGACTTGTTGTTGCCGTGCACGACGATCCGCGTCGCCGGGAACCCCGCTTGCAGGGCGACGTGCAGCTCGCCACCGGTTGCCACGTCGAGATGCAGCCCTTCCTCGGCGACGAGCCGCGCCATCGCAGTGCACAGGAACGCCTTGGCGGCGTAGGCGACGTTGTCGTCACCGAAGCTCGCCGCGTAGGCGCGGCAGCCCGCCCGGAGATCGTCCTCGTCGTAGACGAACAGCGGGGTGCCGTGCTCCTGGGCGAGGGTGTCGAGCAAGACGGCGTCCTGGAGCGCCTCGGGTACGAGCGCGCGATCGAAGGTGCTCATGCCGGCTGCGCGCCGTCGTTGCCGTCCGGGTCGTCGGCGTCGTCGGCGTCGTCGGGATCCAGGCGCGCCATCTCGTCGGGTGCGGACACCCCGAGGAGGCCGAGGGCGTCGGCGAGCCCGATGCGGCAGGCCTCGGCGAGCCAGAGCCGGGCCTGGGTGAGCTCGTCGTCGTCGCCGATGACGCGGCAGTCGCGATAGAAGCCGTGGAAGGCGCGTGCGAAGTCGCGCACCCACGTGGTCACGCGGTGGGGCGCCCGCAGCTCGGCAGCCTCTGCGACCGCGTCGGGGTAAGCCGCCAGCGCACGGAGAAGCTCGAGCTCGCGCGGGTGCTGCAGCAGTGAGAGGTCGACCTCCTCGAGCGGCCGGCGGGTGACACCGCGCTCCGCCGCCTTGCGGGCGATCGACGCGATCCGGGCGTGCGCGTACTGCACGTAGTAGACGGGGTTCTCCATCGACTGCGAGGTCACGACGTCGAGATCGAACGTCTGGGCGGTGTCGATGCCCTGGAGGAGGAACGTGAGCCGGGCGACGTCGGGATCGACCTCGTCGAGGATGTCGGCCAGCGTGATGATGTCGCCTGCGCGGCGCGACAGCCGGACGAGCTCGCCGCCGCGCTCGAGCTTCACCAGTTGGCCCAGGATGATCTCGGGCTCGCCCGTCGCGTAGCCGAGCGCTTCCAGGGCGGCCTGCAACGACTTCACCTGGCCGTGGTGGTCGGCGCCCCAGATGTCGATGAGGTGCTCCCATCCGCGGGCGAACTTGTCGCGGTGATAGGCGATGTCCGGCACGAGGTAGGTCGGGCTCCCGTCCGACTTCACGAGCACGCGATCACGCTGGTCGCCGAAGGCGCTCGTGCGCACCCAGCGGGCGCCGTCCTGCTCGTAGACGTAGCCGCGCTCGTCGAGCTCACGGATCACCTCGGCGACTTCGCCCCCCTCGTGCAGCGCCCGCTCGGAGAACCACGTGTCGAAGTGCACGCCGATCCGCTCGAGGTCCTCGCGGATCTGCTCGACGACCGCGCGCGATCCCCACTCCTGCGCCTCGGTCTCGGTCACGCCGTCGCCGAGCTCGGCCCGCAGCCGGGCGGCCATCTCCACCAGGTACTCGCCGCGGTAGCCGTCCTCGGGCGGCTCCCGCCCCTCGTAGCGTGCGAACAGAGAGCGGCCGAACGAGTCGAGCTGGCTGCCGGCATCGTTGACGTAGTACTCGCGGTGCACGACCGCGCCTTGGGCTGCGAGCAGGTTGGCGATGGCATCGCCGACCGCGACCCAGCGGCCACCGCCGGCGTGGAGCGGCCCGGTGGGGTTGGCCGACACGAACTCGAGGTTGATCCGGCGCCCGGCGAGACTCTCCCCCCGCCCGTAGCGATCCCCGGCGACGACGACGTCGACGAGCACGTCGTGCAGCCAGCCCGGCGTGAGGAAGAAGTTGAGGAACCCCGGTCCCGCCACCTCGACCCGGTCGAAGTGGGGCGGGGGCGCGGCCTCGATCTCGGTCTTCAGCGCCTCGGCGATCTCACGGGGCCGGCGGCCGACGGCCTTCTGGATCTGCATCGCCACCGTCGACGCCCACTCGCCGTGTCCCTTCTCCGGATCGGCCGGTGCGAGCGCGATACCGGCCGCCGGCTCGGGAAAGCGCGCGGCCTTCAGCGCGGCGCGGAGGCAGGCTTCGATCTCTTCACGAATCACAAGGGTGTCGGAGCGGGCGGCTGGTCGCTCCACCTTGCGGCGCATCGTACCGCTGCGCCGCGTTGGTGACCTCGAAGTTGTCAGTCAATTCGAAGATCGTCAGCGCCGCGCGCTCAGGCGAGCCACTCGACCGTGCGCCGGAGCCCATCCTCGAAGCCGACCGAGCACGAGAACCCGAGGTCGCGAGTCGCTGCCGACGGATCGGCCTGGGCGAGGCGCACGTCGCCCGGACGCGGGTCGGTGAACACGGGGTCGGGCTTCACGCCGATGAGCCGCCCGAGGATCTCGAGCAGATCGAGCAGCGAGTGCGAGTACCCGGGGGCGATGTTGTACGCACGTCCGGCGCACGCCGCGCCCGGCGCGTCGGCCGCCGCCAGCGTTCCGACGACGGCGTCGGTCACGAAGGTGAAATCGCGGCTCTGGCGACCGTCGCCATGCACGGTGGGGCGCTTCCCCGACGTCAACGCGTCGATGAAGAGGGGGATCACCGCCGCGTACGCCGAGTCGGGTCGCTGGCGGGGCCCGTACACGTTGAAGTAGCGCAGCGACACCGTCTCCAACCCGAAGAGCTCGGCGAACACCCGGCAGTACTGCTCGCCGGCGAGCTTGGAGACCGCGTAGGGCGACCGAGGGATGAGGGGTGCCGACTCCGGGGTCGGAAGCTGTTCGGCGCCGCCGTAGACGCTGCTCGACGACGCCGAGACCACCCGCCGCGCTCCCGCGTCTCGCGCGGCGACGAGGACCGCGAGCGTTCCGTGGACGTTGGCGAGATCGGTGCCGAGCGGGTTCTCGACCGAGCGCGGCACCGCCCGGTGGGCGGCGATGTGGAAGACCACCTCGCAGCCGTCGGCCACTTCGTGTACGAGCTTCTCGTCGGCCACGCTTCCCACGACGAGCTCGGCCGCCGGGTCGACGTTCTCCTTCGACCCGGAGAAGAGGTCGTCGAGGATGCGGACCGAGTCGCCCCGGGCGAGCAGCGCGTCGACGAGATTCGACCCGATGAAGCCGGCGCCGCCGGTGACCAGCACGTTCACAAGGGCTGGAACCTACTCGCTGTACCCTCGATCGCCCGCCCTCGTAGCTCAGGGGATAGAGCAGTGGCCTCCGGAGCCATGTGCGCAGGTTCGAATCCTGCCGAGGGCGCTCACCGACTCAGCCGCGATCGTCCGCAACGATGGTTCCACGCGGCGGCGCCTAGCCGAGAAGGCGGGCGGCCCCGAACGCCATTGCGACGCAGCACGCCACGATCCCGCCCGAGATCGTGACCGCTGCTCGTCGCCGAGCTCGGCGCGCGTGTCGCCGGTGCCGACGTGTGCTCGGGGTGACCGCCGGCACGGAATCAGTGTCCGACGATCGAGATCGCATCGTCACGGCAAGCGGCGCTGATCGAGCGGCGTTGGACTCCGTGTCACCACGCGAAGCAACAAGAGTCGATCTCGCGGGCATCGCGAGGCGAGCTTCGACGGACGGCGTCGTTCGCTCGGAGCCGTTCGAGCCGATGCCGTGCTGGGACGGCTGAGGAGTAGCGATGCTCCTCGAGTCGATCCACACGATCGCCGGTCGCTCTCTGCGCTTGCCCCGGTCCCGAGCCGGCGGACCCGCCGGAGGCGTCCGAAGCCGCGAGTACGCATACACGGCAAATCCGAACGCGACCACGAGCACAACCAGGGTGCCCAAACCTGCCCCCTCCGCGAATCCACAGAAAGTGGACCTTCGTACGCGAACGGGCCGAATACTGGCAGAGCCGACCGCCCCCGTCCAACGGGAAGCCGTGGCTCACGCGGTTCAGCGAACGGTTCGGGACGCTGCTACGCG
>JAPSGP010000592.1 GCA_031177445.1 Acidimicrobiia bacterium | reverse complement strand
TCGAGGAGGCGCTGCCGGACCGCCGTCTCGCGCGACGGGAAGTGCCAACGATCCTCCGCGCCGATCCACCAGTCGAGCGACCAGCCGTCGAACCACGGCATCACCAGCCCGCGTGGATCGACGATTCCCTCGCGCGTCGAACCGAGGTTGCCGACCATGGTCCAGTTCCGGTGGGTGAGATTGGTGAGCACCGGGAGATGGCCTCGCGGAACGAAAGACGGGGAGGTGGGATCGAGCTGTTGCTCGAGCCAGTACGGCCAGACCCACCCCACCGCGAGCTGAGCGGCGGCGCGCGTGCGCACGGCGCGGAACAGCGTCCGGGCGCCGACCGGCAGCAGCTCCCCCGGCAACTGGACCTCGACGGTCTCGCCGAGGCGCTGGAATGTCGAGAGGTAGCGGACGATGTCGTCGGTGATGCGCAGCCGACCGGCGAGGCGGTGGAGCAGCCACGTCTTGACGCCCATCTAGCTGATGCTCTGCTCGCTGCTCGTCCTGCTCTCGTCGCCGCTGATTCCGTGCAACTCGGCCCGGGCGCGACGGGACAACAGCGCCGTGATGACCTCCGCAGGGGTGCGGCCCTCGTACAGCAGCGCCACCACCTGCTCCGCGATCGGCATCTCGACGCCGTGCCGGGCGGCGAGGTCCACCACCGCGCGCGAGGTCTTCACACCTTCGGCGACCATCTTCATCTCGGTGACTATCTCGTCGAGCGTGCGGCCCTTGCCCAGCTCCTCGCCGACGTGCCGGTTCCGGCTCTGCGTGCTCATGCAGGTCGCGACCAGGTCACCCATGCCCGCCAACCCGCTGAACGTCAGCGGTTGACCGCCCAGTGCCACGCCCAGCCTCGTGAGCTCGGCCAGGCCGCGCGTGAGCAGGGCCGCCTTGGTGTTGTCACCGAACCCGAGACCGTCGGTCACGCCCGCCGCGATGGCCATGACGTTCTTCAGCGCCCCGGCGACCTCGCAGCCCACGACGTCGGGATTCGTGTACACGCGGAACGCGCCGGTCGCGAAGAGGCCCTGCAGCTCGGCGGCCACGCCGCCGTCGGCCAGGGCGATGACCGTCGCCGCCGGATACCCGGCCATCACCTCGCGCGCGAGGTTCGGTCCCGTGAGCACGCCCGCGTCGTGCCCGGGCAGGACATCCGCGATCACCTCGGTCATACGTTGCAACGTCGACTGCTCGACACCCTTGGTGAGGCTCACCAGCGGCACACCGGCTCCGATGTGCGGGGCCGCCTCGGTGAGCACGTCGCGGAAGCCGTGCGACGGCACCCCCATCACGACCACGCTGGCGTCGGCGACCGCTTCCTCGAGCGACGACGTCGAGGCGAGCGCGTCGGGGAGGGCGAAGTCGGCGAGGTACGCCGAGTTCAGGTGCGTCGAACGGATCTCCTCGGCCAGCTCCGGCCGTCGAGCCCACAATGTCGTGGCGACGTTGTGCGAAGCGAGCGCCGCGACAGCAGTACCCCAGGAGCCGGCGCCGATGACCGCGACCTTGGTCGCCACCGCTCCACCCTAAGCCACACGCTCGTACACTCGGCCGCGATGGACACGACTGCGGTGTTGGTGCCGATCAAGTCGTTCCGTGACGCGAAGGTGCGCCTGGCTCCGGCGCTCGACGCCGAGGAGCGGGCGGGGATCGCACGGCGAATGGCGGCGCGCGTGATCGCGGCGGCGAGCC
>JAPSGP010000304.1 GCA_031177445.1 Acidimicrobiia bacterium | reverse complement strand
CGAGATCGGCGTCAGAGGAGTAGAAGGGCAACGGCTCGTAGTCGGGTGCGTCGGTCTCGATGTCGCGGTACTTGCCCATGCCCGTGCCGGCCGGGATGAGCTTGCCGATGATCACGTTCTCCTTCAGCCCGACCAGGCCATCACTCTGACCCTCGATCGCAGCCTCGGTGAGGACCCTGGTGGTTTCCTGGAACGACGCCGCCGACAGCCACGAGTCGGTGGCGAGCGACGCCTTGGTGATCCCCATGAGCTCCGGCCTGCCCTCGGCCGGTGCCTTGCCGTCCTCGACCAGCCGCCGGTTGGTGTCGGCAAACACCCGGGCGTCGACCTTGGCGCCGGGCAGGAACGTCGAGTCGCCCGGCTCGGACACCGCGACCCGGCGCAGCATCTGGCGCACGACGACCTCGACATGCTTGTCGTGGATCGACACGCCCTGCTCCCGGTAGACCTTCTGCACCTCGTCGGAGAGGTACTGCTGGGTCTCGCGGATGCCCTTGATCTCGAGGATCTTCTTCGGATCGAGCGGGGTCTTGTCGTCGCCGACCAGCCGCTCGCCCGCCGCAACCTCCTGGCCCTCGACCACTGCGAGCTGGGCCCGGCGGGAGATGACGTGCTCCTCCTCGGTGCCGTCGTCGGCGACGACGGTGACCACGCGCTCGCCCTTCTCGTTCTCGCCGATGCGCACGACGCCGGAGTAGCCGGTCATGACCGCGGCGCCCTTGGGCGTGCGGGCCTCGAACAGCTCGACCACACGCGGGAGGCCGTGGGTGATGTCCTCACCCGCGACGCCACCGGTGTGGAACGTCCGCATCGTGAGCTGGGTGCCGGGCTCGCCGATCGACTGCGCCGCGATGATCCCGACCGCCTCACCGAGATCGACCGACGTGCCGGTGGCGAGCATGGTGCCGTAGCACTTGCCGCACACCCCGGACAACGACTCGCACGTGAGCACGGATCGCACCCGCACGCGCGTGACGCCGGGATCGGCGACGAGGACACGGAACTCGTTCTCCATCACCTCGGTGTTGCGAGGCAACGTGGTGCCGTCGGACAGGGTGACGTCCTCGGCCAGGCAGCGCCCGAGGAGCTTGGTCTCCATGAGCCGCTCGTGCTCGGGATCGTCGAGGACGTCCTCGACCCAGATCCCGCGGGCACTCTCGCAGTCCTCGTCGCGCACGATGAGCTCCTGGGCGACGTCGACGAGCCGGCGAGTGAGGTAGCCGGCGTCGGCGGTCCGGAGCGCGGTGTCGGCGAGGCCCTTGCGGGCGCCGTGCGTCGAGATGAAGTACTCGAGCACGGACAGTCCCTCACGGAAGTTCGACTTGATCGGGCGCGGGATGATCTCGCCGCGCGGGTTGGCCACCAGACCGCGCATACCGGCGATCTGGCGGACCTGCATCACGTTCCCGCGGGCGCCCGACCCGACCATCATGTCGATCGGGTTGAACTTCTCCGCCTTCATCTCGGCCTGCATCGCTTCGCGGACCTGGTCGGTGGCCTCGGTCCAGATCTCGATCTCCTTCTGGCGACGCTCGTCGTCGGTGATGACACCCCGGTCGAACTGCTGCTCGACCTTGTCGGCCTCACCTTCGAAGCGGTCGAGCAGCTCGGCCTTCATCGCCGGCGTCTTCACGTCGGCGATCGAGATCGTGAGCCCGGCCTGGGTGGCGTAGTCGAAGCCGAGGTCCTTGAGCTTGTCGAGGCTCTCGGCGACGACGGCGCGCGGGTACACCTGCACGAGCTCACCGATGAGCTCGGTGACGTCGCGCTTGCGCAGCACCCGGTCGCGGAATGCGAAGTCGGGCGGGAACGCCTCGTTGAGCAGGAGCCGCCCCACCGTCGTCTCGACCAGCACCCGCCCGTCACCGTTGGCGCCGTCGCGCCGGAGCACGATCGAGTCGGGATGCTCGTCGGAGCGCTCCGGGAACAAGTCGTCCGGGAACCGGCTCGCCGGCATCCGCACCTTGATCCGGGCGTGCAGCGAGAGCGAGGGCTGGCTGCCGTTGGCGCCGTCACGCTGCTCGTGGGCAAGGATCGCCTCGTCGAACGACGCGAACGCCCGGCCCTCGCCGGTCGCGCCGGCGACGTGCTCGGTGAGGTAGTACTCGCCGATCACGATGTCCTGGTTCGGGACCGCGATCGGACGTCCGTGTGCCGGCGACAAGATGTTGTGCGCCGACAGCATGAGCACCCGCGCCTCGGCCTGTGCCTCCGACGACAGCGGCAGGTGCACCGCCATCTGGTCGCCGTCGAAGTCGGCGTTGAAGGCGGCGCAGACGAGCGGGTGGATCTGGATCGCCTTGCCCTCGACGAGCACGGGCTCGAACGCCTGGATGCCGAGGCGGTGCAGCGTGGGCGCCCGGTTCAGGAACACCGGGTGCTCCTTGATGACCTCCTCGAGCACGTCCCACACCTGCGGGCGGGCGCGCTCGACCATGCGCTTGGCCGACTTGATGTTCTGGGCCAGCTCGAGGTCGACGAGCCGCTTCATGACGAACGGCTTGAACAGCTCGAGCGCCATCTGCTTGGGCAAGCCGCACTGCTGCAGCTTGAGCTGGGGACCGACCACGATGACCGAACGGCCGGAGTAGTCGACCCGCTTGCCCAGCAGGTTCTGGCGGAACCGGCCCTGCTTGCCCTTGAGCATGTCGGACAGGGACTTCAGCGCACGGTTGCCGGGACCGGTGACCGGGCGACCGCGGCGGCCGTTGTCGAACAGCGCGTCGACGGCCTCCTGCAGCATGCGCTTCTCGTTGTTGATGATGATCTCGGGCGCGCCGAGGTCGAGGAGCCGCTTGAGCCGGTTGTTGCGGTTGATGACGCGGCGGTAGAGGTCGTTGAGGTCGGACGTGGCGAAGCGACCGCCGTCGAGCTGCACCATCGGCCGCAGGTCGGGCGGGATCACAGGCACCGCCCGCAGCACCATGCCCATGGGCGAGTTGATGCGGTGCCCGTCGTCGTCGGTGCGCTTGAACGCCGACACGACCTTCAGCCGCTTGATCGCCTTCGCCTTGCGCTGGCCCTTGGCGGTGGCGATGACCTCCTTGAGCGTCTGCTCCTCCTCGGAGAGGTCGAGCCGGGAGATGAGGTCCTCGACCGCCTCCGCCCCCATGCCGCCGGCGAAGTACTCCTGGTAGCGGTCGACGAGGTCGCGCCACACCCGCTCGTCGTCGACGAGCTGCTTGGGCGACAGGCCGCGGAAGGTGTCCCAGACCGTGCGCAGGAACTCGATCTCGGCTTCGGCCCGGGCAGTGAGCTCCTCGAAGTCGCGCAGGCGAGCCTTCTCGAGGCGCTCCAGGTCGGCCTTGCGGGGCGTGGCTCCGCCCTCTTCGAGCGAGGCGACGTCGGCCTCGTACTCCTCGTCGCGCTCGCGCCGGCGCAGCTCGAGCTCCTTCTCGACCAGCTCGATGTCGGCGCGGATGTCCTCTTCGAGCTGCGACAGGTCCTTGTGGCGGCGCTCGTCGTCGACCCAGGTGATCAGGTGGGCGGCGAAGTAGATGACCTTCTCGAGGTTCTTGGGGGCGATGTCGAGGAGGTAGCCGAGCCGGCTCGGGACGCCCTTGAAGTACCAGATGTGGGTGACGGGGGCCGCGAGCTCGATGTGGCCCATCCGCTCACGGCGCACCTTGGAGCGCGTGACCTCGACGCCACAGCGCTCACAGATGATGCCCTTGAACCGGACGCGCTTGTACTTGCCGCAGTAGCACTCCCAGTCCTTGGTGGGGCCGAAGATCTTCTCGCAGAACAGGCCGTCCTTCTCGGGCTTGAGCGTGCGGTAGTTGATCGTCTCGGGCTTCTTGACCTCGCCGTTCGACCACATGCGGATCTGCTCCGCGGTGGCGAGCGCGATGGAGAGCTGGGCGGAGTCGTTCACGTCGAGCACCGGGCTCATGTGTCTCCTCTTCTCCCTCTACTTCTTCTTCTCTGGTTCGTCGTCGCGCTGCGGGCTAGTACGCCGGTTCGCGCCGGCGCTCGTCTTCCTCGTCGGTGCCCCGCTCGGGCCGTGAGAGGTCGATGCCGAGCGATTCGGTGGTCCGGAAGGCGTCCTCGTCGAGCTCGCGGATCTCGACCTCCTCGCCGGCCTCGTTGATGACCCGGACGTTGAGGCAGAGCGCCTGCATCTCCTTGATGAGCACCTTGAAGCTCTCCGGGATGCCGGGCTCGGGGATGTTCTCGCCCTTGACGATGGCCTCGTAGACCTTGACCCGGCCGAGGACGTCGTCGGACTTGATGGTGAGCAGCTCCTGCAGGCAGTAGGCGG
>JAPSGP010000303.1 GCA_031177445.1 Acidimicrobiia bacterium | reverse complement strand
GCGGCCGAGCGCCCCAGCGGTGCCGATCCGCGCCCGTTCGCCGAGCAGGTGCGCGCCGCCATCGACGACGACCTCGACGCGCCGCGAGCGCTCGAGGCGCTCGACGACCTCGCCAGCGCGGTGCTCTCGGGGGGCTCCGACGAGCGCGCGCCCGTCGTCCTGCGCGAGCTCGGGGATCTGCTCGGAGTGGATCTCGCCCGGCCCCTGGAGAATCGCTGATTTCAACCGGTCGGGAAAAACGTCGCTGGTATCGTCGCTCGGGAGATGGCCGCATCCCGGACGATCACCGTCACCCTGCCCGACGGATCGCAACACGAGTTTCCCGAAGGTGTCACGCCGACCGACGTCGCGGCATCGATCGGCAAGCGCCTCGCCCGGGCCGCGCTGGCGGCGAAGGCCGACGACCAGTGGATCGACCTCGACCGTCCGCTCGAGCAGGACACGAAACTGGCGATCGTCACCCCCGACACGCCCGACGGCCGCGAGGTGCTCCGCCACTCGACCGCGCACGTCATGGCCCAGGCCGTCACCGACCTGTTCCCGGGGGCGCAGTACGCCATCGGCCCGGCAATCGCCGACGGCTTCTACTACGACTTCGCCCTCCCGGACGGCGAGCACTTCAGTGAGGACGACCTGGCCCGCATCGAGGGGCGCATGCGCGAGATCGTCGCCGCGAACCAGCCGTTCATCCGCGCGGAGGTCGACCGGGCGCAAGGGCTGCAGCTCTTCTCCGACCAGCCGTACAAGATCGAGATCATCGAACGGGTCGACCCCGAGGACGCATCGGAAGTGGGGGAGGGCCCCGTCATCTCGGTGTACCGCAACCCCCGCGACGGCGACGAGCCGTTCGTCGACCTGTGCCGGGGGCCGCACGTCCCCTCGACCGGCCGCCTGGGCGCCTTCAAGCTGACGAAGGTCGCCGGCGCCTACTGGCGCGGCGACGAGAAGCGGCCGATGCTGCAGCGGATCTACGGCACCGCCTGGGAGGATGCCAAGGCGCTCGCCGCCCACCTCCATCAGCTCGAGGAGGCCGAGCGTCGCGACCACCGCAAGCTCGGCGTCGAGCTCGACCTGTTCTCGTTCCCGCCCGAGGTCGGGAGCGGCCTGCCGGTGTTCCACCCCAAGGGGGCGATGATCCGCAAGGTCATGGAGGACTACTCGCGCGCCGAACACGAGGCCGCGGGGTACCAGTTCGTCTGGACCCCCCACATCGCCAAGGGGACCCTGTTCGAGATCTCGGGGCACCTGGAGTGGTACGCCGAGGGCATGTACCCCCCGATGGAGTTGGAGGGTGCCAAGTACTACCCGAAGCCCATGAACTGTCCCGAGCACATGCTGATCTACAAGTCGCGACAGCGGTCATACCGCGACCTTCCGTTGCGCCTCTTCGAGTTCGGGACCGTCTACCGGTTCGAGCGCTCGGGCGTCGTGCACGGCCTGACTCGAGCGCGCGGCTTCACCCAGGACGACAGCCACATCTTCTGCACGCCCGAGCAGCTCGACGACGAGCTCGCGAGCCTGCTCGCGTTCGTGCTGCGCGTACTGCGCACGTTCGGGCTCACCGAATTCGAGGCCGAGCTCTCCACGCGTCCCGACAAGTTCGTCGGCAAGGTCGAGGACTGGGATCGCTCGACCGAGTCGCTGCGCCGGGCGATCGACGCCGCCGGAATCCCGTACACAGTGGCCGAGGGCGAAGGAGCGTTCTACGCCCCGAAGATCGATGTGCACGTTCGCGATGCCATCGGTCGTAGATGGCAGCTCTCGACCCTCCAGGTCGACTTCCAGTTCCCCGACCGCTTCGACCTCGAGTACGTGACGAGCGACAACACGCGCGCACGGCCGCACGTCATTCACCGCGCGCTGTTCGGGTCGATCGAGCGCTTCTTCGGCATCATGGTCGAGCACTACGCCGGCGCGTTCCCGACGTGGCTGGCGCCCGTGCAGGCGACCGTGCTCCCGGTGGCCGACCGGCACGAGGCGTACGCGTTCCGGGTCACCGACCGGCTTCGGGCCGAGGGGTTCCGGGTCGAGCTCGTCGACGCATCGCGCGAGGGCCTCGGGCCACGGATCCACCGAGCCAAGCTCGACAAGGTGCCGTACGTGCTCGTGGTGGGCGACGAGGACGCCGATCCGGGCGCGGGGACCTTGGGTGTGAACCGCCGGGGCAGCGAGGCCCCCGAGCGCGGCGTCCGGGTCGACGAATTCGTCGACCACCTCGCCGCCGAGGTCGCGTCGAGGACATGAGCCTGGAGCGGCTCTGGGCGGGATGGCGCGCCACCTACGTCGCCAGCGCCACGGTCACGGAGCTCTCGACCGGTGCCCACGATTGCCTGTTCTGCGGGCTGTGCGCCGCCGATCCGGCGGAAGCGCTCGTCGTCGCCCGCACCGATCTCGCGTTCGTGGTCATGAACGCGTATCCGTACACGTCGGGCCATCTCATGATCGCGCCGTGCCGCCACGAGGCCGAGCTCGAGCGCCTCGACGCCGAGGAGGCGGCCGCGCTGATGAGTGCCACGCAGATGGCGGTCCTCGCGCTCAAGGCCGCGTACTCGCCCGACGGCCTCAACGTCGGCCTCAACGTCGGGCGCCCCGCGGGCGCGGGTGTCCCGGGTCATGTCCACATGCACGCGTTGCCGCGCTGGAACGGTGACACGAACTTCATGACAACTGTGGCCGAGACGAGGGTGATTCCGGAAGACCTGCGCTCGAGCTGGGAGCGCCTCCGCGCGGTCTGGCCCGGTAGCGTCGGCACCGATGGCTGACGACGGCACCGAGAAGCCCGAGCATCGCGACGAGCTGCCCGAGGACCTCGACGTCACCGCCTACGTCGGCCCCTACGTCTTCCCCAACATCACCCGGCGGCGCATCCCCGGGGTCATGTACGCGGTCCTGGCGGTGGCGTGCCTCGCCGGCTGGGTCGCGAGCCGAAACGGCGGGTTGCTGGCGGCCGCGCTGATCCTTGGCCTGGTCGCCGCGTACCACTTCGCCGCCGCCTGGAACCTCGAGATCGACCAGACCGAGGCGCTGGCCGTCGCAAGCCGAACGGTCGGGTTCGCCGTCGGCCACGCGTCGGCACAGCTCGCCTGGCGGGGGCTGCGCAGCCGCCCGGTGTGGCGGATCCTGCTGTACTCCGCCGACGAGCCGCCGACCATGCGGGGCCTGGTCGAGCTCGACGCCGTCGACGGTACCGTGATGGGCGAGTACACCGAGCCCAACCCCGAGGACTGGTCGGCGTTCGGTCTAGGTGAAAGCGCAGGTCAGAGCTAGTATCCGCCTGCAATAGCGCTCTACGTGGAATAATCCACCGATGGATTCGTCCTCGTACATCACGTCCTGGCAGCTCGCGCTACACGACCACGCCGAATCCACTCGCCGGCTCTACGCCGAGGAGATCCGGCGATTCGAGAAATGGCTCCCTGACGGGCGCTCGCTACTCGAGGCGACCCGGCGGGACTGCCAGGGCTACTTGGCCCAAATCAGGGCCAGGGGGCTCGCCCAGGCCACGATCCGGTCCCGCTGGATCGCCATGCGGAGCTTCTACGCCTGGCTGGCCGATGAGGACGAGATCCCAGAAAATCCCATGTCGGGCGTGATGGTCGGCCGGGCGGATCCACCACCGCCGAGCTTCCCCGAGGACGACGACCTGGCCCGACTGCTCAAGGCGTGCGCCGGGCGCGGGCTGTGGGAGCGGCGCGACGCGGCCATGATCCGGCTCGGGCTGGCGACAGGGATGCGGGTATCCGAGCTCTGTGGGCTCCGGGTGGGCGACGTCGACCTTGCTCAGCGGGTGGCGATGATCCGCCATGGCAAAGGCGACAAGGGCCGGTTCGCTCGCTTCGATGCCGAGACCGGCGCGGCGCTGGATCGCTACATCCGGGCTCGCGGCCGATACCGGCTCGGCGGTCGCCCCGAGCTGTTCCTGACCCGGTTCGGGCCCATGAGCCGGAAGGGCGCCTCAGCGATGCTCAGTCGGCGGTGTAAGCAGGCTGGGATCGCACACATCAACTGGCACGCCTTCCGCCATCGCTATGCGCACGTGTGGCTCTCCAGGGGCGGCCAGGAAGGCGACCTCGCCCGGCTCGGCGGTTGGTCTGACCCACAGGTGATGCGCCGCTACGGCAGCGCCCTGGCGACAGAGCGCGCGCTTGCGGCGTACGACGAGCTCGGCGGCGTGCTCTGAGGCCACGAATAACTGTCACACCCCGGCAGTACGTTGCGACCCAAGCCGAATGATGGAGGGCAGATGGCTACGGCAGCAGGCT
>JAPSGP010000302.1 GCA_031177445.1 Acidimicrobiia bacterium | reverse complement strand
CCCACTCGCTCCATAAGTATGAGCGAGTGGATCAATTCCAGTCTGAAGCGTTGTTCCCAGTCGGATCCACCTCTGACAGGCTCTCGTGCAGTCCGCCAACGGTCGGGCTCGGGGTTCCGACCGCGACCCGCCCCGAAAGCGTCTGCCGCGCGCAGTCGCAGGAACGGCACTACGGCCTCGGCACGTTCGTCGTGGGCGACTGGATCGTCCAGAACCGTCGTTCTCGGGGTACGCGGCGGTCCAGGCGTACCTGCCCGACGAAGACCTCGCGATCGCGGTCGCGAACACCGTCAGCCCGGAGGCAGAGATCGACGTCAACTACTCCATGCAGATCTTCGGGCAGATCGCGACGACGCTGGCGCCCGACGCCGACCTCCCGTCCGGCTGAGACAGGATCGGGCGCGCCGCGTCCACCACGACGGGTGGGCGGAAATCGAACCTCGCTCGTGCGCTCAGGCCTGTTGCGCCTGCGCCGCCGGCCGCGCGCCCACCGACAGGCGGCGGTACCAGAGCAGCAGCAGGATCGCGAGCGTCGGGCCGAAGATGTCGCTCGGGATCGCCCACACGTTGTCGGGCGCGGTGTTGTCGTGCTTTGTCCACTGCAGAATGTGGCCGATGGTGTCGCCGTAGTAGCTGATCGCGAGCATCACGACCGCGGCGGTCATCCATCCGTTCCGCCATCGGATGCAGCCGATGCCGAGCACCGCGATGCCGATGTCGGCCCAGCCAACCTCCCACTGGAACATGCTCTGCGTGTAGCCGATGCTCTCGGCCAGGTCGCCGGAGTTCCCGGAGATGTGGCCGATCCCGCCGCCGAGCGCCCACAGCCCGCCGAACACCAAGACCCACAGCAGCACGAGCTCGACCGTGCGACGAGTGGTCCGGCGCTCGGGGTAATGGCGGCGTTCGATGAGGACGTGAATCGCGGCCCCGCCCAGTAGCACGATCCACTGGACGATGAAGTAGCCGGCCGCGGCGGCGGAGTGCTCCGATCCCGCGGGATTCTGGGCCTTGGCGACGACGCTGGCGACATCGATGATCTCGTGCATCAACAACCCCCTCGGTGGCGCGACGCGCCCACGACCAGACACGGACTTTCAGGACTGTACGCAACCTCCATTACCGTCGTCATCAGTGCGTGACCGACTGTTCCGGCTCGTCTCGACGATCAGCGGTCGCGTGCTCGCCCTGTTCGTGCTCGTGGTCGTGGCCGTCAACGCGGGCGCACTGACGGCCGTGTTGACCGGCGACTTCGACAGCTATCCCGAAGCGGCGTGGTGGGCGTTCCGCCACGTGGTCGACCCCGGCTCGCTCGGCGACGACGTCGAGTGGGACGAGCGGATCATCGGGACCGGGCTCATGGTCACGGGGATCGTCGTGTTCGTCGGGATCGTGCTTGCGCTCCTCACCGACGTCGTGCAGCGGTCACTCGAGCGCCTCGACGAGACCCAGGTGGCGGTGCGGGTCCGCGACCACGTGGTGATCTTCGGCTGGAGCTGGCTGACGCCGCTGATGCTCGACGAGATCGAATCGATCATGGCGGGCGACCCTGCGACCCACCGCCCGGTCGTGGTCATCGCCCCCGCATCGCTCCGTAGCGAGCGCGACCGGATCCGGGCCGAGCTGCGGTCCCACCACCACATCTTCTCCACCGATCTGCTGTTCGCCGAAGAGGACGACGCCGCGCCCCTCGACCTCGCACGGGTGACACAGGCCGGTTCCGTCGTCGTCGTTCGCGACGATACCGGCCGGCGCGATCCGCTCGCGGTCGACGTCGACGTGATTGCGCGCGCCGCGCTCCTCGCCGAGCGCCTTGCCGGCGCGTCGCGCCCGCGCGTCGCGTACCACGTGAGCCGGGACCAGAGCCGAGTGGCGGCCTCGCGCGCGCTCCCACCCGACTTCGTCGCCATCGCCGCCGATCGGACGATCACCGGGCTGTTGCGCATGGCGCTGTTCACCCCAGCCTGGGCGCGATTGCTCGCGCCAACCGCGCCCTCGGAGATGGACGTGGAGGTGTCCCCGGCGGGCCGGCTGGCCGGCCTCTTGCTCGGCGAGGTCTCGGGCGCGCTGCCGGGCCGGCTCCCGCTCGGCGTGCGACCGCGTGTCGGACGGTTCACGACCGCAGGTGATCGACCGCTCGAGCCCGACGACCTCGTCGTCAGCCTGCCCGCCGGGAGGAGCTGGCCCGACACGAATGAGCCACCGGCTGCGATCGAGATCACCGACGCCGCGCCCGACGAGCTACACGTGCTCGTCGTGGGGTGGAACGACAATGTTCCGGTGCTCGTCGACGACCTCGCGGCACTCGAGTCCACCCGCGTGCGGGTCACGAGCGTGCGAGACGGCGGCACTCCGGTGCTGCCACCCGAGCTGGTGGCGCGCACGCGCTGCACGTTCGTGGAAGCGTCCATCGACGACCCCGACGCGCTCAGCACACTCCTCGAGTCGCAACGCCCGGACCGCATCGTCGTTGTGAGCACGGTGTGGGGCGCCATCGATCCCGAGCGGGATCTCCCCGCGGCGGACGCACGTGCGGTGATCACCGCCGCGCTGCTGGCGAGCGTCGACGGCGCGCGGCGGGAGATCCTCGTCGACCTGTACGTCCCCGCGAGCGCGGCATCGCTGCGCGGGCTGCCACGCGTGCACGTGCTGCCAGCAGCGGCGATGCAGGCGGTCATGCTGGCGCGGCTGGCGGCCGGACCCGAGGGAGGGAACGTCATCCTGGACGTCTTCGGCGACGACCGGGCTCCGCCCCTTGTGGGCCGGGTGGCCATCGCCGACGGGCGGCCGCGGCCGTTCGCGGCGGTCCGGGCTGCCGGACTGGCGGCGTCGGCGTCGGTGGTCGGCGTGGTCGAGAACGGCACGCCGTGGATGGCGCCCCCGCCTGACCTACCGGTGCACCCTGGGACCGAGGTGCTGATGCTGCGAAGCGCTCCGCACCGGGCCGCCGGGCGCGGCTCGAGGTGAGGGCGGCGGCCACGACTATCGGTCGCGGGCGCGTTCATGCCGCATCGTCGTCGAGGCCGCGCGCGCGGTACGGGTCTGCATCGTCGACGGCCTCGCGCATCGCGCGCTCGGCGTCCTCGGTGTCGGCGATCGCGATCAGGTGATCGTTCGCCCATTCGCGGATCGCGGCGGGTAGTCGGTCGTTCTCGCGCCACGCCTGCAGGAATGCTCGTAGGAAGAGTGCTAGCCGTGGCCGAGTTCGTGGATCGGATCGACGCCCTCAAGTTCGCCGTCGCCGAGTAGGTCGAGCGTCCGGGCGGCGCACCAGTCCGGTACGCAGTCGGAGTCGGGCGCCTTCACGCGGGCGAGGAACGCGAGCTTGTCGAGTTGCTCGACGAGCGCCAGGCGTTCGATTCGGTCGAAGTTCGTGGTCATGGTGTCACCTTTCGAGTTGGTTGTTCGGGGCGCGAGACCCCCAGTCGCGGAAACGCGGCGATGCGCGCGCAGATGGCGAGGACACGCAGCGACGAACGGCCGGGCGCGATTGAAGGGGGTGGTCCCCCGTCGGCGTTCCGCGGAATTTCGATCGTCCGGGGAGGGGCACCCTGACTGCGGGGTCTCCAAAGCGACGGCCGGCGTAGAAAATGACCCCTCCCCTACCCCCCGGGCCGGGGTCGCGGCGCGGGGGGCAGGGACCTCATGCCGCTTGCTCCTGACGCTTACGACCCAACACTCGGGCAGTGCAGGCGTCGCAGAGTGGCCCAGCGCTTGTGCGCGCGCCGCCGAGCGCGCCGCACCGCTCGCAAACCTTCCGGTCGGCACGGAGCGCGCCGATCGTCGGCTTCGCCAGCACTTCGAGGAACACGTCGAGCTCAGCGCCGAACAGCCACCGATTAGGCGGCACATTGCCGCGGGCGCCGTGGCCGGAGCCCGTTCCGACCGAGTTCCGGGCTTGGCTCGGAACCTCGGAACCTCGCAGGTCGGAGGCTGTTTCGAGGATCTGGTGTTCCGACCGCAGAACACCCGCTGAGTTGTGTGTTCGAGATCGACCTCCTCAACATCGATCTGCGCCTCACCGGTGACGTCGATCGCCTCGATGCGGTGCAGTTCGCTGGTGGAACGATCGGGCTGGTAGCGCGCGTAGAACTCCGCTCCATCGCCATCCGGAGGTTCTGCAAATCCGACAACGGCGGTGAACGGCGCTGAGACCGACTCGGTGATGTCACGGACTCCCAGTTGCTCGATGACATCGCGCGTGCGCCGAGAGATCGAGTCAGCAACGCACTGTTGGAGTGTTCCGATGATCGCGCCAGCTCGG
>JAPSGP010000591.1 GCA_031177445.1 Acidimicrobiia bacterium | reverse complement strand
GCGCGACCCCGGTGTGGTGCGACTGGATGGAGAAGCACTTCGCGATGGCGGACGCCGACGCGCTGACGAGCTGACGCACGGCACGCTGAACGCCACGAACGCGAAACGGCTCGGGAGCTCCAGGAGAAGTGACCACGATCATGACGAACAACCCCGAGCTCACGCATGTCCCGACGGTCGGCGACCGCTACCCGAAGGGTCTCGAGCACTAGCGCCGGGCTCGTGCTACAACGCGGTACCCGTCGTGAGAGGAGTGCCGTCATGCAGTTCGGGCTCGACGTCGCGCAGCAGCGCATGCCGTGGAGCGAGGTCGCCGACCGCGCTCGCTTTGCCGATCAGCTCGGCTTCGACGGCATCTGGGGCTTCGACCATTTCCAGCCGATGTACGGCGAGGGCCCGGGGGAGTGCTTCGAGGGCAACGCCACCTTGGCGGCGTGGAGCGGCATCACCGAGCGAGTCCGCCTCGGACTGCTGGTCACCGGCATGACGTACCGCCATCCGTCCGTGTTCGCGGCCCAGGCGATCACGATCGATCACGCGTCCGGCGG
Source organism: Acidimicrobiia bacterium (assembly GCA_031177445.1). GTDB lineage: Bacteria > Actinomycetota > Acidimicrobiia > IMCC26256 > JACDBD01 > JAPSGP01. The sequence goes on along the minus strand of JAPSGP010000591.1, from coordinate 1,144 downwards.
CCGGCTCGAGCTCGCGTACGGTGCCGCCTGGCACGACAAGGAGCACCACCAGCTCGGCATCCGGTTCCCGCCGCTGGGGGAGCGCGTCGACGCGTTCGAGGAAGCGGTCCAGATCGTGCGAGGGCTGCTCACGACCAACGGGTTCAGCTTCGACGGCCGCCACTTCCAGCTGGACGACGCGACGCTGCTGCCGCGCCCGGTACAGCAGCCCTACCCGCCGATCTGGATCGGGGCGTCGGGTGAACGGCGGATGATGCCGATCGCGGCCCGGTTCGCCGACGTCTGGCATTGCTTCGGCCCGCCCGACTACCTGCGCGGGAAGTCGCAGAAGCTGACCGAGATGGCCGAGTCCGCGGGACGCGATCCGGCTGAGATCCGCCGGGCGGCGTCACTCTCATTGGAGGACGACCTCGACGACATCGCCCGCACGGTCGACGCCTGGTCGGCGATCGGCTTCGACTACCTCGTGTGCGGGTGGCCGGCGGACGGTCGGCCGACCGTCGAGCGGTTCGCGCAGCGCTTCCTCGAAAACGCGAGCTGATCTTCCGGCTTCAAACGCCGGCGTGCGCTGATCGGTAGAGCTCGATCAGCTCCAGCATCTCTCGACGGAACGCGGGAAGGTCGGCCGGCTTCGGCTGCTCACCAAGTTGCCGTCGATGTGCACCTCTTCGTCCACCCAGGTGGCGCCGGCGTTGCGGATGTCCATCTTGAGGCTGGGCCACGAGGTGATCGTGTGACCACGCAGGACATCCGCTTCGACCAGGATCCACGTCCGTGGCAGATGACCGCGACGGGCTTGTTCGCACTGAAGAAGCGACGTGCAAATGCCACCGCGTCGGCGTCCCAGGGCTCGGTGAGCTCGGCCTGCTCGACCCCTTCGTTGGCGACGACGAATGCCACGCGTGCGCCGCCGATCTCCTCGGCCATGGTCGTCTCCCTTCGAGCTCGCGACGCGAGACGCGTACCCCGACCGAGAAGGTCCTCACACGTACGTCGTGCCGCAGCTAATCCACGGGCGTGCGGAAGAACGCCCGCAAGTGCGACAGCGTCCCCGCGAGTGTCGAGTCGACGTCGAGCACCTCTCCGATCTCGGGGCCGCGGCCGGAGAGCACGTCGGCGAGCAGAAGCGCGTCGCCTTGCGACC
>JAPSGP010000301.1 GCA_031177445.1 Acidimicrobiia bacterium | reverse complement strand
CGCACCGGTCCGCAGATGGATGGCAAGGAGCTGATTGATCGTGTACAGCTCGAGGCGGACGCGCTCGCTGCGCTCGGCAATCGCGCGGTCGAGGCGACCTTTTGCTCGGGTCGCCCCGAACGCGAGCCCGCAGCCACCCAATGCCAGCGTGAGGAGCGGCGACTGCAGGACGACGCCGGGCACGACGCCGGCTGCCGCAAACCCGACGGTCGCCGCCAGCGCCCGGATCCGGTGCTCCTCGGGAGTCGTGTCGCGGTACCCGCCCTGACGGAGTTTCAGGCGTAGTGACTCGTCGCTGTGGGACTCGACCACCCTGCCGAGCCGAGCTGCGCCCGCGCGCAGCGGCGGGAGGAACACCCGAGCGAGGACGCCGCCGGTGTGGTCGACGGTCGCAACGCGACCCGGGACGACATCAGGGCTGCGGCCGAGGCTCGTCCGGGCGACGATGGTGTACGGACGCAGCCGCGGCGCGAGCCGCGGGACCGGTCGCACGACGAGCCCGGCGAGGCCAGCGAGCACGAGTGCCGCCGAGCAGGCCGCGAGCAGCAACACGGTCACGACACTCCCGTCACCGGCAGCGTCGCCGCGGAGCCGAAGACGCGCTGTTCCACCTGCGCCCGCGCCAGCCGATTGATCAGCAAGGCACCGGCCACGCTCATCGCTCCGGCGAGGAGGATCACCACAAGGCCGCCGGTCGACCGATAGAAGTCACGGAAGGGCCCGGCGCGAATGGTCAGTGCGACGAGTACCAGCCAGGGGAGCACGAGTACGGCCCGGGCGTTGATCTTCATCTCGAGGCCCTCGGTCTCGATCTCGTCGAGGACCTTCAGATCGCGGGTTGTCGCGACGACCAGATCTTCGAGGATGTCGCGGACGACCTGACCGCCCCGCAGGTAGGCGATGATGAGGACTTCGATCACTCGATCGCTCGTTGGGTCGGACAGCTCCTGCTTGATGACCTCGAGTGCGGGAACAGTGCCGAGCATGCGGGAGAGCTCGGGAAAGCGTGCGAACGCTTCCTGTAGCGGCGCCGGTCCCGATCGGGCGAGGGCGTTGAGTGCCTGCGGGAGCGAATGTCCGGCCGCGATCGACGCAATGAGATCGCGCAGACCGTCCGGCCAGGCAGCTTGTACCCGTTGCAGATGCGAGCGGCGGCGCCGGGCGAAATACGCGGCGGGCAGCGTCGCCACACCACCGGCCGGGACCAACGCGACCAGCGGTGTCCCGGTCACCAGCCACACCGCGCCGAATGCGATCACGCCGACGCCGATCGAACCGATCCAGAACTGACGGGGCGTGACCCCGACGCCGGCTTGGTCGAGCCACAGCTGTCGCCGAGAAACCTGCGGCCGCGCCCGGTGCCGACCCAGGCGAATCACCGGAGCGTGGCCGGTGGCGAAGCCGGCGAGCAGGTACGCGAACAGCCCGACACACAGAGCGGCGACGAGGCTCATACGGGGCCGTCTCCGCCCTCGAGGATCGTCCGCGTCGTCCACCCGTTCGGCAACGAGCGATCGACGCGCTGCTCGAGCGCGGCAGGCAGCACGCCGGTCCATTCGAGCGGGCTGCCGAGACCCGTTCGCTTGAAGATCGGCTCGACGGTGAAGTCGTCGCTGAGGCTCGGCACCACGGCGAGGATCTCGAGCACCTCGCGCCGGATGCCGGATGCGTCGTCACGCGGGATGTCGTCGCGACCGAGGTGAACGACGACGTCGAGCGACTCGGAGAACACCTTGCTCACGACGCGCTCGGTCACGTTCTCACCAGCCATCAGCGCGGCGTTGACCAGGGCGTGCAGTGCCTCGGCCGCGCTGTTCGCGTGCACGGTGCATAGAAAACCGCACCCCGCGTTCACCGCCCGGCTCAGCTCGAACGCTTCCGCGCCCCGAACCTCGCCGACCACGATGCGGTCTGGGCGCATCGCCAGGACGAACTTGACCAGATCGCGCAGGCTGATCTCGCCGGAGCCGTCGAGCGCGGGCGGGCGCACCTCGTAGTACGCGCCATGGGTGAGGGCGACGGCGATCTCGCGGATCTCCTCACAGCAGCGCACGCAGTGGCTGGCCGGCTCCGCCGCCATGAGCGCCGCCGCGAGCGTGGTCTTCCCCGCGCCCGGCTCGCCCGAGATCGCCACTCGGCTTCGGATCTGCATGATCGACCACAGGAACCCCGCGGCCGCCCGGGGAAGCGCGTCGCGCCGAACTAGTTCGGCAAGGGTCACGTTGCGCACCGTGTACCGGCGCATGGTCGCCGACACGTGATCACTGACGGGTGGGATCGCGGCGGTGAGCCGCGCGCGGCCGTCGAGGACTCGCGCCTGGACGATCGGGTGCTTCGTGTTGAGCTGGCGGTCGGTCGGCGCCAGGAGGCGCTCGAGGATCTGACGGTTCTCGGCTTCGCTCGTCGGCGCGGTGAGGCCGCGCAGGTGGCCGGAGCCGTCGAGATACGAGACCCGCGGGCCCTCGATGAAGACCTCCTCGACATCCGCGCGGGCGATCAGATCGGTGAGCGCACCGAAATCGGTGATGGAACGAAGAATCCGACCGATCATGTCCTGCGGATCGCTCAGAGGGATCTCGTCACCGAGATGCGCGCGCCGTTGATACTCGTCGACTGCGAGCTCCACCTCGGACCGGACCTCGTCGAGATTTCCCTCCGGATGGAGTCTCCGGTGCTCGATACGAGTCAGCGCATCGCGACGAATCCCGTCGTACGCGTCGAGTCGCACGGTCATGGCGCCACCGGCGCGGCGACCGTGACCCGCTGACCGCGGCGTCGCGGGCGCCGGCGACGAGGCGGCCTGGCGAGGGCATCTCCGAGGAGCCGGTGAATTGCGCGGACAAGGGGGCCGTTGACGACGGCCTCGCCCGACCAGCACGCCGCCTCGATTCGCCGGTCGTCCGGCAGGAAGGTCAAGGTGGCCGGCGCGAACGTGCGCCGGATCTCGCGCTCGATCTCCCCTTCGCGATACGCGCTGCGCGTCGACCGGTTGACGATCAGGTGGACCGGCGCGTCGGTGTTGAGCATTCGCGCCGCCGCGACCCAACGCAGCAGCCGGCTGATCCCGACCGGCGTGGCGCCCCCGACGCCGAACAGGCGCACCGCCTCACCGACGATCGCCCGCGTGATGGCAAATCGACCGTGCCCGCCGCCGTCGAACTCTTCGGTGGAGCTGCCGACATCGGCGACCACGTAGCCCCGCTCCCGACCCATGGCTCGCACCACGTCGAGTACCTCGGCCGGCCGGATCTGGGCCCACAGCGCGACGTTGGGCAGGCCGCACAGGACGTCGAGGCCCGGCGCCAACGGATGAACGCAGCGCTCGGGGTCGCCGACGCCGTGCTCGACCGCCTCGATCGCCATGCGGAGGTTCGGCTCGACCGGCAGCGCCAACCGCTGAGCGACGGCCGGCCAGGATTCGTCGGCGTCGAAGAGCAGCGTCCGCTCGGGGAACCGGGCGAGCGCGAGCGCCACGGCCAGCGCAACCTCCGTGCGACCTGCTCCCGGAGGCCCGCCGACGACGAGCAGCTCAGCCCCACGCTCGCTGGCGGCGAACGCGACCTCGTCGTCGGATGCGCCATCCATCCGACCCTGTTGCGTGTCGTCCCGCTCCACCCGGCTGCGCGAACGCCCGAACCCGACGATGGTCTCGACGAACACGGCCATCGCCGCGTCGCCCGCAACCACCCCGTCGACACCCAGGGATACGAGGAACTCGCGACTCGCCGGCTCGGACGGCTCATACACCCCGAGTACCCACCGGTCGTGCTCGTGGATTCCGTCGACGAACCGCCGCGTGAGCGCCGGCCACCGATGGCTCACCAGGAGCGTGTCGAACTGCTCGTCGAGCGCGATCGCCGGATCCATCACGACCTGACGGACCCGTGCGCCACCGTGGTCGGTGAGGTGCCGATGCAGATCCTCGAACCAGGGCTCGGAAGAGAAGACGAGCGCGATCTCCGGCTCGTGCATCACTGTCCGCCCGTGCGGTCGATCGGCAGTGGTGGCGTGCCCTCGGCGGACCGTGCACCGGTGGTGCGAGTGATCATCACGTCACCGTCGACGGTTGCTGCCGTCAGGAGCTGCGACTCCCGTGCATCCACGGCGAGCGTGACCGCGAACTGCCGGTCCACTCCGCCGAAAGCGCCGCCATGGTCACCACCCTCGACGCCGAGCACCTCGGCATCGGCTACGACGATGGCGACTTCCTGCGTGGTGGCAACGACGACGTCGACGCGGTCGCCCGCCGCGAGCTCGCCGTTCACGGCCC
>JAPSGP010000300.1 GCA_031177445.1 Acidimicrobiia bacterium | reverse complement strand
GACGTCCAAGAAGCGCCTGCAGATGCAGTCGCAGAAGCTCGAGCAGTCGGTCGTCAAGCTCGACACCCAGGCCCGCCAGGCGATGGCGCAGGGGCGCGAGGACCTCGCGCGCGCGGCTCTCGAGCGCAAGACCGTCGCCCAGACCGAGCTCCAGTCGCTCGACGGGCAGATCGCCGAGCTCGAGAAGCAGCAGGAGCAGCTCACCGAGAACGAGAAGAAGCTGCGCACGAAGATCGAGACCTTCCGCACCAAGAAGGAGGTCATCAAGGCGCAGTACTCGGCGGCGGAGGCACAGGTCAAGATCTCCGAGGCCGCGAACGGCGTGGGCGAGCAGATGGCCGATCTGGGCATGGCCATCCAGCGCGCCGAGGACAAGACCGAGCAGATGCGCGCTCGGGCATCGGCGGTCGAGGAGCTCGAGCAGGCCGGAACCTTCGACGACCTCACCCAGCTCGGCGGCGGCCAGGACGACATCGACCGCGAGCTCGCACAGCTGGGCGCCGGAGCCCAGGTGGACGATGAGCTCGAGAAGCTCAAGGCGGAGCTCGGACCGGGCGATCCCGACAAGTCGCCTCAGCTCGAGCAGGGCGGCGGGGAGGGCAAGTGATCGTCCGCGTCTCGGGCGAGGGTCAGTTCCGTCTTCCCGACGAGGACGCGGAGCGTCTCAACGAGCTGGACAACCGCGCCGTCAACGCCGTCGAGCAGGGCGACGAGCTCGGCTTCAAAGAGCTCTGGACTCAGATGCTCGAGCTGGTGAGAGCAGATGGCAACGCGCTCGGCGACGACGAGCTCGAAGAGTCCGACGTGATCCTGCCGCCCGCCGACGTCACCTTCGAGGAGGCAAAGGGCGAGTTCACGGGCGAGGGCATCATCCCCGACTGAGCCGCGCCGGAGTGCGCCGCGGCGCCCTTCGCCGGCCGACTCCGGGATCGGTCTACCCGGTGCTCCAGCAGCTCGAGGACGAGGGCCTGGTGCGCACCGGCGCGAGCGGCGAGCGCAAAGTCATTGATGGAGCTGCGCACGCTGCTTTGGCAGCTGCGCGGGGCCGCGCACGATGTCCTGACCAGCGGCTCCGACGACCAGCATGCGAAGGCCCGAGAGGTTCTCGTGGAGGCACGGCGCTCGCTCTACCGCATTCTCGCCGGGGACGAGCCAACCAAGGACTGAACCACGCGCGGTGGGGCGCCGGGCGGGAGCCAAGCGCGAGCTGCGAGTGCGCGGCGATCTGGGAGCATGTCCCGCGTCCATGCGGTTCGTGCACACAAACCTCCGCGTGCATGACATCGACGCGTCGTTGCGCTTCTACGAGGCGCTCGGGTTCGAGCGGCGAGGGCGGCTGCAGTTCGAGGGGGCATACAACGTCTACCTCGGACTCCCCGGAGACGGCGACACGCTCGAGCTGACCGTGAACGAGGGCCGTGACGAGCCCTATGACATCGGCAGCGGATACGGGCACATCGCGCTCGCGGTCGAGGATCTCGATGCCCTGCTCGAGCGGCTGCGCGCGGAGGGCATCGAGCCGGAGAAGCCGCCCTATCATCCCGGCGGCCGGACCGAGTTCACGATCTGCTTCGTAGCGGATCCCGACGGCTACCGGATCGAGCTGATCGACGGCGACTTCACCACGCCGCAGGACTACTAGGCGGCGCGGGAGCCGGCGAGGGCGAGGATCAGGTCGCCGGCGGTGGCGTCCTGCTCGAGGTCGTGACGCAGGGGAAGCTCGGGGTGGATCTCGTACACGTTCCGCCTTCCCTCCCGCCTACGCGTGAGATAGCCCTCAGCCTCGAGCTCGCAGACGATTCGGTGGGCGGCGCGCTCGGTGATGCCCACGCAGCCGGCGATCTCACGCAGCCGCATGCCGGGATCGCGCGAGATGCACAGGAGCACGTGCGCGTGGTTGGTGAGGAAGTCGAAGTTGGCGATAGGCGCCAGCTTAGCGTCGATTGCTGTCGGAAGCAAGTTGCCAAGGACATGAATTGCCATACTTGCTACGCGTAGCATATATACTCCAGGTGAATGTGCGCCGATACTGGATCAGGATGACCATTCTTCGTGCCACCGCCCTGGCGGCGACGCTCGCCCTCGCCGGACTCGGCGCTGCGGACGCCGCCCATGGCGCGCGCGCGCCCGGCAAGCTGCAGGGCGCCTACATCGTGGTGCTCGAGGGCTCCGCGGCGAGCACTGACGCAACCACGGACGAGCTCGAGCGGAAGCGCGGCTTCCGCGCACGCCTGCGGTTCCGGCGCGCGCTTCGAGGTTTCGCCGCGCGGCTGAGCGATGGGCAGGCGGCTCGGCTGCGCGAGGATCCGGCGGTGGCATCGGTAACGCCCGATCGCCCCGTCAAGGCCCTCGGCGCGGTTGCGCTGGCGACCGGCGACAGCGTCCCCACCGGCGTTCGCCGGATCGGTGCGGGCACCGCCGCAAGCGCACACGAGGCCAGCAGCGTGAACGTCGCCGTCCTCGACACGGGGATCGACCTCTCCCATCCGGACCTCAACGCCGTGAACGGCACGAACTGCATCACGCCCGGCTCGCCGGCCGCCGACGACGACGGGCACGGCACGCACGTGGCCGGCACCGTCGGGGCCAGGAACGACGGGCGGGGCGTGGTGGGCGTTGCGCCCGGCACGCGCACCGTAGCGGTCAAGGTGCTCGACGGGGACGGAAATGGAAGCCTCTCCCAGACGATCTGCGGCATCGACTGGGTGACCGCGACGCGGACCGACGCCGACCCCTCGAACGACATCGCGGTCGCCAACCTCAGCCTCGGCGGAAGCGGTCCCCCGGTGCGCCCGTGCGCGAGCACGAGCGACGCTCTGCACCTGGCGATCTGCGCCTCGACGCAAGCCGGGATCACCTACGTGGTCGCTGCGGGCAACGACGCGTGGGACTTCGACCATCCGAGGACGCCGGACACCCCGGCCGCCTACCCGGAGGTGCTGACGGTCACGGCGATGTCGGATAGCGACGGGCTGCCGGGTGGGGCAGGCACCGTCCCCAACTGCCGAACGAGCGAGGTCGACGACGGCTACGCGGGCTTCTCGAGCTACGCAGCCACCGATGCGGGCGCCGCGCACACCGTGGCGGGACCCGGTGTGTGCATCCGCTCGACGTGGCCGAACGCGGGTTACGAGACGATCTCCGGGACCAGCATGGCAACGCCGCACCTCGCCGGTACTGTGGCGTTGTGCCTTGGCGAGGGCGGTGCCGCCGGTCCGTGTGCCGGTCTCCCGCCGGCCGCCGTGATCGCCGCGATCAGGGAGGCCGCCGCCCGTCAGGACGGCGGGTACGGCTTCGCGGGCGATCCCCTGCGTCCGATCACGGGCCGGTACTTCGGCCATCTGGCTTCGGCTGCCCTGCCCGCCACCGGTGGGTCCGGCACGGTCCCGCCCGCGCCGACGGGCGGTGGCAGCTCTGTTCCGCCGGGCACGACGCCGCCATCGCCTGCGCCTGCAAGCCAGCCGGTGGTCGACGCCACGGCGCCCACGGCGTTCCTGTCGATCCGCCGTCGGCGCCTGGGGAGTGTGCTCAGGCGGGGGCTTGCCACCACGCTTCGATGTTCCGAGGGATGCACGGCGGCGACCGATCTCTGGTTGCCCGGGCGTACCGCAAAGCGGTTCGGGCTCTCGCGCGGGGCCTCCGTGCGGATCGCGCGCCGGGCGGGGATCCGGCTCAGCGCGAACACTCGCAAGGGGGTCGTGCTGAAGCTCTCGCGCCGGGCTCGGACACGGCTCGCCCGGGCCAGCCGTGTCACGGTCATCGTGAAGCTCGTCGTCAGGGACGCCGCCGGGAACCGCCGCGCCATCAGCCGCAGGGTCACGGTCCGCCGCTGAGCGCGGCGGATCGTCGTCCACAGGGCGAGGAGTGGCTCTCGGCGTGTCCGATCACGTCGCGGAGCTCGATCCGGTACCGCGCGCGCGGTTACGTGCGCGGAGATGCTGAAGCAGGGCCCTACAGCGGGATCTCCCAGAGCGGGAACCAGCGCGTGAGCTCCGCTTCGATTGGGAGCTCGTTCTGGAGCTGGGCCTTCAGCCGCAGCTCGCCCTCGGTGTCGCGCTGCTGCTGGCCGCCGGCAGGCACGAACGGATAGAAGGCACCGCGCTTGTAGTTGTAGATGAAGTACGAGCGGCGGCCCTCCTTCTCGAAGGCGAAGACGGCACACAGCAGCCGGTCGCCGTAGCCGCCCGCCTGCAGCTCGGTGGAGATCGTGTTCAGCGACACGACGAGGTCCTCGAAATCGGGGTCGCGCAGCACGATCCAGCGATACCCGAACTCG
>JAPSGP010000590.1 GCA_031177445.1 Acidimicrobiia bacterium | reverse complement strand
AGACCAACGGTGCCGCGCCGGTTCGCTCGTGCTCCAGCGCGGGCACCACGAAGGGCGGCTGCAACAACTCGAGCTGGTAACGCTCTAGTTCGCAACCGGCTGTCACAAGCCGAGACGGGGCGGGCCGAAAGGCCCGTCCCGTCGTCTTTTTGGCGAGGGGGGCAGCTCGCCGCTTCAGATCAGCGAAGACGAGGGTCGATACGCCCTCCATGACCCGGCCCGCTTTGCAGCGCGAGGACGGCTTCACCATGATTGAGCTGCTCCTCGTGGTGCTCATCCTCGGCATCCTTGCGGGGATCACATGGCCCGCGTACGTCGGCCAGCGCGCCAAGGGCCAGGACGCGGGGGCGAAGAGCGACGCCCGCTCGATGTTGAGTCAGGTCGAGGCGTGCGAGACGACGACCGGGGACTACTTCGCGTGCGAGAGCGGCGACACTGCGCTCGACGACGGTGGCTTTCCGACGAGCGTCACCGCGAGCGCCGTCGCCGGCGGTTACGACATCACCGCGACATCCCATTCCGGCAACGTCTTCTACATCCGCCGGCGCAACGGGGTCGTCACCCGCTCCTGCGATGACTCCGGCAGCGCCAAGGGCGGCTGCGACGCCGGCGACTGGTAGGCGACGAACGGCCAGCCGAGGTCCGCGGCCGTCAAGCCGCGCCCTGAACCCGCCGATGAGGCGAAGGATGCGTTCTCTACGCGCGCGTTCCTCCCAGCGCGGCTTCACCCTCGTCGAGGTGCTTGTCGCGATCACGATCCTGCTCGTCGGCGTGCTCGGCGTAGTCGCGATGGTCGACGGCGCCAACGCCATCACGAACAAGACCAAGGCGCGCGAGGCGGCGAACAGCATCGCCCGCTCGATCGTCGAGGTCGGGCGTGCCGTGCCGTACAAGAACCTCACGGACGACGGCCTCTTCGCCGCGCTGGAGAGCCGACCGGGGCTGAATGACACCTCGGCGGGGGGCGCCCACACGATTTCGAGCGCCGGCTTCACCTACGACGTAACGCTTCAGGTCTGCTCGATGGACGACCCGCGCGACGACCTCAACTCCCACGAGGGGACGATTGAGTTCTGTCCCGATTCTGACGTCGGCACGGGCTCGGGCAAAGTGGACCGCAACCCGGACGACTACAAACGGGTCGCCATCACGCTCACCTGGAGGAGTCGCAACCGAACCGAGACGGTCAAGCAGACCTCGCTCGTCTCCAACCCGATCGGCGGTCTGGGACCGACCGTCATCCGTCTCGATCCGCGCGGCCTGACAGGCACGCCGAAGACGGTGACCACCCCCGCACCGGCCGGGGTCACCTTCGACGTCGAGGCCAACACCAAGGCGACGGAGGTCCGCTGGGCCGTGGACGGCGCGACGGTGGGGAGCGCGACCCCGGTCGGCATGACCGGGCGGCTCTTCGAGTTCACGTGGGACATCGAGGGCACGGGCGGCGGCACCTACTACGTCGACGGCACCTACGTGATCCAGGCGCAGGCCTTCGACGAGGAGGGCCGCTCGGGCTCGCCGAGGGCGGTGACGGTGGTGCTCAACCGCGCGGTCCCGACCGCACCGGACCTGTTCGACGCGGGCGGCCTCCAGATCGGCGGTGGCCGCAACGGTAACGGCAACCGCGTCGACCTGATGTGGACGCCCAACCCAGAGCGCGACGTGCTCGGCTACCGCGCCTACCGCAGCATCACGAG
>JAPSGP010000299.1 GCA_031177445.1 Acidimicrobiia bacterium | reverse complement strand
GACCACCTGAAGTGGGACTGGCCACCCGACTATCGATCGGTTGACCTCCCGCGGGATCCCGGCTTCAGTGGTCCGCCCAAGGGCGCGGGTTTCCGGCTCGCCGCCGAGCTGATCGGGTCCGCGGTCCAGTACCGGCAGTTGAGCATCTACGACCTGACGCCGGCTGACATCGGGGCCTTCGACGTCGTCGTGTGCGGCACGTTGCTCCTGCATCTGCGCGACCCATTGCGTGCTTTGGAAGCGGTGCGCAGCGTCACACGCGGCTCGTTCATGTCGTCCGAGCAGATCGAGCTGTGGCTGAGCATCGTGGGGCGCGGCCGCCCGCTGTTCAAGCTCCGGGGTACAGGGGGCACGTGCCAATGGTGGCTTGCGAATGCCGCTGGCCACCGCCAGATGCTGGTTGCTGCGGGGTTCGAGGTCGAACGCGCCTCGCGTCCATACGTGGTGGAGTTCAATGCCCACCCAATCGCCCCCCAGACGCCCCGTACCCGGCTCCGGGCGCTGGCCATGCGGGCGATCACCGGGACTCGCCAACCGGGCGTGCTGCATCGCGCAATACTCGCCCGACCACGCGTCTGAGATGATCGCTCGACCCACGGATCGGCTGGACGCTGAGCCGGTCGTGATCGATGAAGTCCGGAGTCGGGCTTGGCACGACGCCCAACCCCCCCGGATATCCGCGCTGGTCTGTACACACAACCGGCGCGAGTACCTGATCGAACTGCTCGCCGCGCTCGGATCTCAGAGCCTGTCGCCAAAGGAGTTCGAGGTCGTGATCGTCGACGACGCCTCGACCGACGGAACCTGGGACCTGCTGCGCGCTGAGGTACAAAACTCGAAGCTCTGTGTCGCAGCGGTTCGCCACGGACGTAATTGCGGTCCTGCGGCGGCACGGAATCAAGCAGCGCGGCAAGCCCGCTCGCCGATTCTCGCCTTCACGGACGACGACTGTCTCCCCACCCCAGCGTGGCTTCCGTCGATCCTCCCCGCGTTCCGCGAGGGCATCGACGTGGTCCAAGGCCAGGTTCGTCCGGATCCGCGACACGAACGACCACCAAGCCCGTGGGACCACACCATCTGGGTCCTGAAGCCGAGCCCGTTCTTCGAAACGTGCAACGCCGCCTATCGCCGCACCGCTTTCGAACGTGTCGGCGGTTTCGACGAGCGGGACGATCTGCTCACGCCGGAGTTCGGGCGCGGATTCGGGGAGGACGCCGACTTGGCGTGGCGTGTGCTCGAGGGGGGAGGAAGCCCTGCCTTCGCGAAGGACGCACTCGTCTACCACCGCTATGTGCCGCGAAGCTTTCGACGGTGGCTCCGCGGTCGCCGGCATACAGCAGGGTTTCCTGCGCTGGCGCGACGAAGTCCACTGGTCGCGCAACGGCTGCGTTGTGGCTTGTTCCTCAACACGAAGTCGGCAGCATTCGACACGGCGGTCGTCGGTCTCGCTCTTGCTGGTGTGCTTCGCCGCCCCTGGCCGCTCCTCGCGGCGCTCCCATGGCTCAGGCTTCGCTGGGCTGACTCCGTCTATCTCGCCCATGGGGACCGGTCACGCGCAGCAGGCTTACTCGTACAGCACGGCGTCTCGGATCTCGTGACGTTTGCATCCCTGCTCGAGGGGAGCGTTCGACACCGACGGCTGATCCTTTAGACGGGTCGAAGTGCGATGATGGCTCGGTTTGCGGTGAGTGGCGAACCGAGCCACTCGGCTTCGTGGGGCGGACCATCGACGGACCGGAGGGACCGTGCCTCGCAATCGTGACGTGAGCAGGAGCATGCAGCGCTACTGGGACGAGCGGGCGCGCGAGAACGCGGTCTACTACGTCGACACGACGTGCGACTACGGCGCCCCTGACATGGACCGGTTCTTCGAGACCGGACGTGCCATCGTGCGTGAGGCGTTCCTGGAAGCCCCAGTTCAGCCAAGCGGCCGCCAGCTCGCAGTCGAGATCGGACCGGGGCTCGGCCGTGTATGCAGCGCGCTGGCACCTCATTTCGAGGCAGTCATCGGTGTCGACGTATCCGATGAGATGGTGCGTCGGGCGCGCGAATTGGTCACCGATTCGAACGTGACGTTCGAGGTCGGCGACGGAGCAACCCTGCATTCCATCGACGATGCATGCGCTGACCTCGTCGTCACGTTCACGGTGCTGCAGCACGTGCCGAAACGGGAGGTCATCGTGAGCTACCTCCGTGAGGCGGCTCGAGTCCTTCGACCGGGGGGCGTGCTCTCGGCGCAATGGAACGGCGACGCCCGTCCGAATCGATACCGGATGCGGGGCTGGTGGTGGCGGCTCCAGCGTCGTGCCGGAGTGCTACGCGACAACCGAGCGGCCCCGCAGTTCCTTGGCACTCCTGTACCCGTGAGCTTCGTACGGGGGGTGTTGGAGGACGCGGGGTTGGTCGTCGAAGGGACCAAGGGTGACGGCACGTTGTTCTCGTGGATCTGGGCGAGAAAGCCGCAGGTGCCCGGTTGAGATGAGGATGCGGGGCCTCGTCAACCGGGTGGCGGCGTCGACGCCGGTTGCGCCAGGAACCAGCAATGCGGCGATCCCCGCGTGTAGACAATGTTCTTCGGGATATCCCGGAACGGACGCCTGAGGCAGCGCGCCAGTGACTGGCGCCGCGCACCCGTACCGTGTCTGATCATGTAGGGCCGCCCTGACGCGACCACATCGAAACCTCCGGCTTCGAGCAAGCGTGCGATCCCAGAAGGGTTCGCCAGCCACCAGAAGGGAGTTCCGCGCCACATGAGCGCCTCCGCCACGGGCCGCCTTCGGAACAGGTCCAGGCTCGGATTGACGGCTTCGTTCACGAGGAGCGGTCCGTTCAACACCCGCCGGATGGCCGACAACGCCAATGCCGGGTCGCGCAGGTGAAGAAGCAGCGTTCCGAGCACGGCGAAGTCGAAGGTTCCGATGGCTTCGGGCTCCAGCCTGTAGACCGACAGGCATCGGCGCTGGACCGTCGACCCGAGCGACTGATGGGCGAGGTCAAAGGCGCGCTTGCCGTTGTCGAGGTCGTTCTGGATGAGCTCGTTTTCCGGTCGGAACGCGGGGAAGTGAATGTCTGACGGATCGTCGATGTCCAGCGACACAACCTCGGCCGCGCCGCGTCGTTCCATCTCGAAGGCATAGAACCCATCCCGACTCCCGACGTCGAGACAGCGAAGCCCGCGCAGCTCAGGCCACGGGAGGCGGCTGAGTGCCGGACGCAGGTCGTACGTGCCGGGCGTCGAGATCCCGCCCGGCAGATCGATCGTGTGATACCAGGTCGCGGTTTCGACCGCGTCGACGTCGATCGTCAATTCAGCTCCAGACCTTCCAGGGTGCGTGCTCCGACTGCCACAGGTCCTCGAGCAGCTGCCGTTCGCGGGGTGTGTCCATTGGTTGCCAGAATCCCTCGTGCTGGTAGGCGACGAGCTGTCCGTCCTTGGCAAGCGCTGACATCGGCTCACGCTCGAGCATCACATCGGCATCGCTCGGGATGTACTGCTCGATCGCTGCCTTCTCGAACACCATGAAGCCACCGTTGATCGCCCCTGCGCTCGTTTGCGGCTTTTCCGCGAACTCCGAGATGAGTCCGTCCTGCTGAACGACGAGCTCGCCGAACCGGCCGGGCGGATGCACCGCCGTCACGGTTGCCAGCTTGCCCTGCGCGCGGTGGAATTCGAGCAACTTCTCGATGTCTACGGTCCCGACGGCGTCTCCATACGTCACCATGATCGGACCGTCCGCCACATGGCGCGTCGCGTGCCGAACGCGAGTGCCGGTGAGCGTGTCGACGCCGGTATCGACACAGGTGACCCGCCAGCCCTCCTCGGGATGCCCGTTGAGGTACTCGATGTGGGCAGGACGACCGAGCTCGATCGTGAAGTCACAAGTCAGCGCCTGATATTGGAGGAAGAACCGCCGGATCTCCTCGCCCAACCAGCCGAGGGCGAGGACGAAGTCCGTGTGGCCGAATGCCGCGTAGATCTTCATGATGTGCCAGAGGATCGGCCTGCCACCGATCGGCAGCATCGGTTTCGGTACGAGGGGGTTGACCTCGCTGATCCGCGTGCCACGCCCTCCGCAGAGGATGACCGTCGGAACTGCGCCGCTCGACATAGGTCCTGGAAGCTACCTGCTGACCGGACTATCGCTGGGTGTGCCATCGGCTCTCGCGGCCGGGACTGCTCTCGTCGTCATCGCGTCATGGCGGGCTCGTGCCGTCCAGGAGGAACGGCTTGTGCAGGGTTCGTGGCACGCCATCGATGTAGATGGTGGCATCGACGTCGGCGACACCT
>JAPSGP010000298.1 GCA_031177445.1 Acidimicrobiia bacterium | reverse complement strand
GAGCTCCGCATGTTCGAGCACGGCGGCACCCGCAGTCTCCGCCGCTGCAGCCTCGAGCACGGGCTGACCCGGAGCCGCCGCCGCGACAACCGCTTGTCAGTACCGGTAGTGCTCCGGCTTGTACGGCCCCTCGACGGGCACGCCGAGGTAGGTCGACTGCTCCTCCGACAGCTTCGTCAGCTTGGCGCCGAGCTTGTCGAGGTGCAGGCGTGCCACTTCCTCGTCGAGATGCTTGGGAAGCGTGTACACCTTGCGCTCGTAGAAGTCGTCGTGCCCGAACAGCTCGATCTGAGCGATCACCTGGTTGGTGAAGCTGTTCGACATGACGAAGCTCGGGTGGCCTGTCGCGCAACCGAGGTTCAGCAGGCGGCCTTCGGCCAGCACGATGATCGAGTGCCCGTCGGGGAACGCCCACTCGTCGACCTGCGGCTTGATGTTGACCCGCTTGATCCCATCGAACGCGGCGAGCCCGGCCATATCGATCTCGTTGTCGAAGTGACCGATGTTGCCGACGATCGCGTTGTGCTTCATACGGGCCATGTGGTCGACGGTGATGATGTTCGTGTTGCCGGTTGCGGTGACGAACAAGTCGGCCGTCGCCACGACGTCGTCGACAGTAACGACCTGGTAGCCCTCCATCGCCGCCTGCAACGCACAGATCGGGTCGATCTCGGTGATGACCACCCGCGCGCCCTGCCCCTTCAGCGCTTGGGAGCATCCCTTCCCGACGTCGCCGTAACCGCACACAACCGCCACCTTGCCCGCGAGCATGACGTCGGTCGCCCGGCAGATCCCGTCGACGAGCGAGTGCCGGCACCCATAGAGGTTGTCGAACTTCGACTTGGTCACCGAGTCGTTGACGTTGATGGCGGCGAAGAGGAGCGTGCCGGCCTCCTGCATCTGGTACAGGCGGTGCACGCCGGTGGTCGTCTCCTCGGTGACGCCGCGGACCTGCTCGGCAACGCGGTGCCACCGGCGGTCGTCCTCGCTGTGTACACGCGCGAGCAGCCCGAGGACTTCCTTCCACTCCTCCGAGTCACCCGACTGCGGCTCCGGGATCGCTCCGGCGCGCTCGTACTCGACGCCCTTGTGGACGAGCAGGGTGGCATCCCCCCCGTCGTCGAGGATCATGTTGGGACCGTCGCCGCCCGGCCACCGCAGCGCCTGGTCGGTGCACCACCAGTACTCCTCGAGGGTCTCGCCCTTCCACGCGAACACCGGGATGCCGCGGGCGGCGATGGCGGCGGCGGCGTGGTCCTGGGTGGAGAAGATGTTGCAGGACGCCCACCGCACCTCGGCGCCCAGCTCGATCAGCGTCTCGATCAGCACCGCGGTCTGGATCGTCATGTGGAGCGACCCGGTGATCTTCGCCCCGGCGAGCGGCTTGGCGGCGCGGTAGCGCTCGCGCAGCGCCATGAGGCCGGGCATCTCGTGCTCGGCGAGCTCGATCTCCTTGCGGCCGAAGTCGGCCAGCGACAGGTCGGCGACCTTGAAGTCGGGACCAGCGGCACCGGCGGCGGACGGCGACTGGGTGGTCGTGGTCATCCTCACTCCTCGAAATCCGGCGCGCCTTCCCTCTTGGGACGAGCGCGCGCTCACGTGCTCGATTCCACTCTGATTTCTTGGAGTCGGCCCAGATCACTGGATGACAGCCGCATGCGGCCCGACCGGGCATCGATGGTAGCGCGCCGCGCCTCAGTCCTCGGCGAGCCGCTGCTTCAGATCGAGGATCGCCGCGATCGGGCCCGGATCGACGTCGTGGTCGAGCGCCAGGTATGACGTGGTCCAGTCGCCGACGTACATGAGGTCGAGTAGCTGCGCGAGCCGGCCCTCGCCCTCGGCGCGCACCTCCAGCACCTGGACCAGCGTCTCCTCGATCAGCTCGCGCGTGATGGCGAAGCGCCGCTCCAGCCGTGGGTGCTCGAACCCGTGCCGGAGCTCGACGAGCGTGAACACCTGCCGGGTGACGTCGCCGTGCTGGCCCCACCCGCAGATCTCGTGGTGGTCGACCTCGGGATACGCGTTCCAGAACGCAGGGGCTTTGGCGTTCTCGTTCACGTCGAACTTCCAGCGCATCGCCGCGACCTCGCCGAGCGCGCCCCCGCCGTAGAACAGCGGAATGGTCGTGCCGATCTGACGCGCGAGCTCCCGCGCCGGGTTGGCCGCACCGAGCACGTCGGGCTGGCACTTCTCACGCCGGATCTCGAGCTGGCCGGCCGCGGCCTCGAGCCACGCACCTGCGTCGGGCGCCAAGCCGGCGCGGGCCGCGGTCACGAACACTGCCGCCACCAGGTACCCGAGGGCGGCGCGCGGCATCGGCACGGTGTCGGCGCACGGGATGTGGACCCCATCGCCGCCGAGTGCGACGTCGCGGAGCAACCCGCCGTGGGAGACGGCGACGACCTGGGCCCCCGCCCCCGCCGCCGACTCCGCCATCGCGACGGTCTCCTCGGTGTCACCCGAGTACGACAGCGCGAACGCCAGCGTGCGCGGACCGACGAACCGCGGCACGCGGTACTGCTTCAAGACGGTCA
Source organism: Acidimicrobiia bacterium (assembly GCA_031177445.1). Taxonomy (GTDB): domain Bacteria; phylum Actinomycetota; class Acidimicrobiia; order IMCC26256; family JACDBD01; genus JAPSGP01. The sequence goes on along the minus strand of JAPSGP010000298.1, from coordinate 1,762 downwards.
CCGGCACTGGTAGCACGCTGTTGGTCACGGCCCTGAACACGTCCCCGGCGATGCCCGAGCCGCCCATGCCGAGGATCACCACGTTGTCGACGTCGGCACCCAGGTCGCCGAGATCGACCTCCTCCGCCGCCGCGGTGGCGTCGCGGAGCTGTTCGGGTAGACCGAGGACCGCGTCGACGAAGCGAAGGCTGTCGATCGTCACGCTTCGAAGTTCAGCGCGATGCCCTGCGCCTCCGCTTTCTGCAGGAGCCGCTCGTGCTCGGGGTCGTCGACCGATTCGGCCTCGTCGATGAGCATGATCGGGATGTCGTCCCGGATCGAGTACCGCCGCTTGAGCCGCGGGTTGTAGAGCGCGTCCTCGTCTTCGAAGTAGAGCAGGGGCCCCTTGTCTTCCGGGCAGGCCAGGATCTCGAGCAGCTTGGGATCCAGTGCCACCAGTTCGCCTCCGTTCGATCTGCCTACTGCTCGCGCACCAACGCGAGCACCTCGGCAGTGTGCGTCTCGCACGACGCGACGTCGCGCGCCTCGAGGTTCAACCGCAGCAGCGGTTCCGTGTTGCTTGGCCGTAGGTTGAACCACCACTGGCCAAAGTCCACGGTCAGGCCGTCGAGCCGATCCTGTTGCGCACCGGCATAGGCCGCGGCGACCCGCTCGATCACCGCCGCGGGATCCGTGACCCGGGTGTTGATCTCGCCCGACTGCGCGTAGCGCTCGAACGGCCGCCGCACGACCGAGAGCGGCTCGCTCGCGCGCGACAGCAGCTCGAGCACGAGCATCGCCGCGATGAGACCCGAATCGGCGCGGAAGTTGTCGCGGAAGTAGTAGTGCGCGGAGTGCTCGCCGCCGAAGATCGCTCCCGTCTCCGCCATGACCTGCTTGATGAACGAATGGCCGACCCGGCTACGGACGGGAGTCCCTCCCATCTCCGTGATCACCTCGGGTACCGCCTTCGAGCAGATGAGGTTGTGGACGACGCTCTCTCCCGGGTGGCGCTCGAGGATGCTGCGGGCCAGCATCGCGGTGGTCGTGGAACCGGACACGGGCTGCGCCTGATCGTCGACGAGGAACACACGGTCGGCGTCGCCGTCGAAGGCGAGGCCGACATCGGCGTCGGCGTCGAGCACCGCGCGCTGGAGATCCTTGAGGTTCTCGGGCTGGATCGGGTCGGCGGGGTGGTTCGGGAAGGTGCCGTCGAGCTCGGGAAACAGGATCGAGAGGTCGACCGGGAGCCCGTCGAACACCGCCGGCACGACCAATCCGCCCATGCCGTTGGCGGTGTCGGCGATCACCCGCAGCGGGCGAAGCGCCTCCACATCGACGAACGAGCGCACATGGGCGACGTAGCCGGGCAGCAGGTCTCGCTCCTCGACCTTCCCCCGCGTCTCGGCCCGTTCGAGCAGCCCGCTCTCGACCGCCGAGCGGATCTGGGTCAGGCCCGTGTCGACGCCCACGGGCGCGGCGCGGGCCCGGCACAGCTTGATGCCGTTGTACTGCGCGGGGTTGTGGCTGGCGGTGAACATCGCCGCGGGAGCGTCCATCGCCCCCGACGCGAAGTACACCAGGTCGGTCGCGGCGAGCCCGAGCGAGACAACGTCCGCGCCGGCGAGCGTGGCGCCCTCGGCGAACGCGTTCGCCAGCGGCACGGACGAAGGTCGCATGTCGCGCCCTACGAGAATCGTCGCCGCGCCCGTGAACGCGACGAATGCGTTGCCGATGCGGCGGGCGAGGTCCTCGTCGAGCTCGTCCGGGTAGACGCCGCGGA
>JAPSGP010000589.1 GCA_031177445.1 Acidimicrobiia bacterium | reverse complement strand
ACCGCGCAATCGCTCGGGTCGGATGGGGTACAGCCCGTCATGGGTAGGTCCTCACCGTGCCGCTCGTTCTCACGACCGCTGCCGTCCTGGCCCCAATCCCGCGGGGGCCAAGTGGGTGACGTTGCCTTCGACACCGCCGCCCTGCTGAGGCTCGCAAAGGCATATCCCTATGACATCCCGGAGTCCTGTTGCGCGCTGGCGGGCGGCGGTGTCCTTCCGCTCGTGGGAGTCCGCCTGAGCTCCGTCCTCGATTGCGAGGTTCTCGACGACGGAACCGTACGGAGCCTGCGGGCCTGGGCCCACCGCCGCGGCATGGACACGGAGGGCCTTGGCGCCCCCGAGCTGCTTCTGGCATACGGATCCAACGCCTCTATCGCCGGCCTATCTCGCAAGCTTGCCGGCCGCCTTCGTACATCTCTCATACCGGTGGCGAGAGCAACCCTCGCCGACTTCGAGGTCGTCTACTCGGCTCACCTTGCTTCCTATGGTGCGATCCCGGCCACCCTTCAGTACTCCCCGGGATCCCGCACAACGGTGTGCGTCCTGGTCACGGCTCCGGCACAGTGTCGCCTTCTCCGCCGGACCGAACCGAACTATCACTTCGCCGAGCTCGAGGCCGTCGAGCTGCGGTTGGAGCTCGGCCCGACGCTGTCGAGCGTCGCCGCCGTGATCAGTCGTCACGGCGCCTTGACGCTCGACGGCGCCGAAGTGGGCGTGGCGGCGGTCGACACGCTCAACCGAAGGTTTCCGGCGCGAACTCAGGCCCAGGTCCTGAGAGCAGTACGTGATCTCGTCGCGCCCAGTATCGACGTGGACGACTTCATACTCGAGAACGTTCAAAACTCCGACCTGGCCCGTTGTCGGACGGAAGAGCTCAAGCGAACAGCGCGACCGTTCGCGTACCGGTCCTGGCGAGTGGTCGATGCTGAGCGGCATCGAGCAATCAGCCGTGAACGGTCCGGATGCACGGTTTCGGATCACTCGACGACACCGCGGCGCTAGCCAGTCGAGCGGTCGCCCCAGACGGGCACATGAAGTGTGCTCTCCTCGGCGCCCGCTACGGTCCGATCGTGCGAACGACGCGATACGTGGCCTTGCTCCGGGGGATCAACGTAGGCGGCCGCAACAAGGTCGCGATGGCCGACCTTCGAGAGGCCTTCGAGGCCGACGGCTACGGGGCGGTCAGCACCTACATCCAGTCTGGCAACGTGCTCTTCGAATCCGACGCGCCGCGCCGCTCCTTGGAGGACGACATCGAGGCGATGCTCGAGCGTCGGTTCGGGGTCCCGCTCGTGGTCGTGGTGCGGTCGCACGCACAGTTCTGCAACGTCGTCGAGAGGGCTCCGGAGGGGTTCGGCTCGAAGCCCGACACCCATCACTCTGACGTGATCTTCTTGAAGGCCGCGCTGTCGGCTCAACAGGCCATGCGGGTCGTCGAGCTACGCCACGGCGTTGACCAGGCCTGGCCGGGTACTGGTGTGCTCTACTTCCAGCGCGTGAGCGAGCGGCGGGCACAGAGCCGGATGAGTCGCATCGTCAGCACACCGGAGTATCAGCGGATGACGATTCGCAGTTGGAGGACGACGACCGCCTTGCTCAGCCTCCTCGATGGGCGTCGCGTCGGCTGACCGACCCACTCGGCCCGCACTGTGTCTCGTACCTCGCGCCGCACCGGTGCCGGCCGAAGTCGTGCGAACCGGACGACC
>JAPSGP010000297.1 GCA_031177445.1 Acidimicrobiia bacterium | reverse complement strand
GGCGGCTCAACGCCATGGGACCGAGCGTGGGGGCCGCGGCGGCCATGGTCGGGCTCGACGCCGACGAGCTGATCGAGGCCGCTCGCGGCGGTACCGGGCTCGACGACTTCGGCGAGCCGGGATGGGAGGAGCCGTTCCGCCGACTCGTCCACGCGCTCGACACCGAGGCGAACTTCAACGTGGTCGGCCGGCTCATGTCGCGCCACGACGTACTCCGACACCTCTGCACGCGCCTGTTGCTGGTCGACGCGGTGCGGCGTGACCCCTCGATCGCCGATGAGGACGTGCTCGCCCCGATCTTCATCACGGGGCCGGCGCGCTCGGGTACGAGCATCCTGCAAGAACTGCTGGCCGAGGATCCCGCGCTGCGAGCGCCACTGGCCTACGAGATGGCGCACCCGATCGCGGCCCCGGGTCAATCCGACGATGAGCGCGTTGCGTGGGCCGAGACCGAGTTCGACTTCTGGAGCGACGTGCAGCCCGAGTTCCGGGCGGTGCACGAGCTCGCGGCCCGGCTGCCCGAGGAATGCCTGTGGTTGATGGCACCCGAGTTCGATCTGGGCTTCTGGTCGACGTGCTCCGACATCCCGTCGTTCACCGCCTGGCGCGCCGGGCTCGACCCGATCGCGACCTACCGGTACCACCGGTCATTCCTCCAGGTGCTCCAACACGGCCGGACTCCGCTCCCCTGGGTGCTGAAGTCGCCGGTGCACCTGAGCCGGCTGCCGGCCATCTTCGCCGTGTACCCCGACGCTCGGGTGATCCGGACGCACCGCGATCCGATACGGGTGATCCCCTCGGCGGTGAGCACCGTGGCGATCGGGCGATGGTTGCGCTCGGATGCTGTCGACCCACTGGGGGTGGCCGAGACCGTGACGTTCGGGATGCAGATGCTGATGACCACCGCCGCCGAGCAGCGATCGTCACTGCCCGAGGGGCAGATCACCGAGCTCCAGTACGTCGATCTGATGCGCGACCCGGTCGCAGCAATCGTCGGCGCGTACAGCGAGCTGGGAGTCTCCGTCACGCCCGACCTCCCCGATCGGATCACGAAGTACCTCGCGGACCGCCCGCAGACGAAGTACGGCGTGCACCACTACCGGCTGGAGGACTTCGGGCTCGACGCCGAGGAGATCCGCCGCGACTTCGCTGTCTACATCGACGAGTTCGGCGTCGACGCCGAAGAGCCGTCCTGATCGTGCCGCGCAGCTCGGGCCGGACACAGCACCGGCTGGGCCCGCGGCGCGATCCCGCGGTCGACGAGGCAGTGCTCGCCGCCACCCGGTCGCTCCTGGTCGAGGTGGGGTACACCGGCACGTCGGTCGACGGCATCGCACGGCGCGCCGGCGTGAGCCGGCCGGCGATCTACCGGCGATGGCCGTCGAAGGCGCTGCTCGTGCACGAGGCGGTGTTCCCCGGTGGCACCCTCGACCGGCCGGAGCCGGCGTCGTTCGCCGAGGAGATCGCGTGGCACGTGCGCGGCACGATCGACGCGTTCGCATCTGCGCCGGCGCGAGCCGCGCTGCCGGGGCTGATCATGGAGATGCGCAACGATCCCGCGCTCCGTCAGATGCTCTCGGCCCGGCTCGAGCAGGAAGCGAGGCGTCATTTCGTCGACGACGTGGTCGCGCCCGCGGTCGAGGCCGGCCAGGTGCGCGCCGACCTCGACGCCGACACCGTCTTCGACGTGATCACCGGCGCCGTCGTCATCGCCACCTGCGTGCGCGACGTCGACGACCTTGACGCCTTCGCGGCCTCGCTCGCCGACCTCGTGGTGCGGGGTTGCCTGACGGCCGCGTAGGCCGAGCCGCACGCCTCGACGAGCAATCAACGACTGCGGCACTTTCTATCACTTGATTCAATCGGCTGATTGATCTACGCTGAGGGGCGTGGTCACCCTCGACGCGGTTGCCGACACCACCCGTGACCGGCTGCTCGACGCGGCGGAGCGCCTGATCGCCGCCCGGGGGCTGGCGGCGACGTCCGTGCGATCGGTGTGCGCCGACGCCGGCGCCAACGTTGCCGCCGTCCACTACCACTTCGGCTCGAAGGAAGCGCTCGTCGACGCGGTCCTCGAACGTCGCATGGGCGAGCTCACGACGCGTCGACTCGCCCTGCTCGAGCCGCTGGAGTCGCAGGCGCGGCCGCCGACCCGCGCCGTCGTCGACGCGCTCGTTCGGCCACTGGCGGAGTTCGCACGTGACCGGGACGGGCCGGGACGCATCTACGTCCGCTTTCTGGCCGCGATGTACGCGACCGATGGGCGCGACCGTGTCGCGGTCGCCTTCGAGCCCCAGTACGTGCGCCTGGCGCCGGTCCTTGCGCGCTCGCTCCCAGACGTGGCATCCGCCGTCCTCGCGTTCCGCCTCGACCTCGTAAGCGCACCGCTGCTCGCGACCCTCGCCGAGCCCGACCATGCCCTGCGGCACTGGCAGGACGGGCCACCACCCCGGTACGACGACCTCGTGGACTCGCTCGTCGACGCGGTCACCGGCGCCCTGACAGGAGGCCGCTTATGAGCATGGCCGTCGCCCTCGACATCCACCCCGTGTCCGGTGCGCTCGGTGCCGAGATTCGCGGCCTCGACCTCGAGCACCTCACCGACGCCGGCTTCGGCGCGCTGCACGCGGCCTTGATCGAGCACCACGTCGTCTTCCTGCCGGATCAGCAGCTCTCCCCCGACGGTCACGTCGCGCTCGCTCGCCGCTTCGGCGAGATCGAGATCCACCCGTTCATCCCGAAGCTGGACGACGAGCATCCGGAGGTCGTGGTTCTCGACGGCGACCAGGGCGCGCGCGCCGACGTCTGGCACACCGACGTCACCTTCAGCGGGCACCCCCCTATGGCATCGATCCTGCACATGGTGGTGTGCCCGGCGCGCGGCGGTGACACGTTGTTCACCAATCAGCATCTCGTGTACGAGTCGCTCTCCGCTCCGATGCGCGAACTGCTCGACGGCCTGACCGCGGTGCACACGGCTGCGATCTTCGGGCACCCCGAGCAGACGGCCGAGCACCCGGTCGTCCGCATGCACCCCGAGACTGGTCGGCGAGCGTTGTATGTGAACCGTCAGTTCACCTCGCACGTCCCGCAGCTCCGCCGGACAGAGAGCGACGCCCTGCTGTCGTACCTGTACTCGTTCTCCGAACAGCCACAGTTCCAGTGCCGCTACCGCTGGTCGCCCGGCAGCATCGGAATCTGGGACAACCGGTGCACGCAGCACTACGCGGTCAACGACTACGACGAGCCCCGCCTCATCCAGCGGGTCACGGTCCTCGGCGACGACCCGCAAGGTGCTCCCCCTCGCTGGGACCACTACGTCCCGCGGCGCGTGTCGGCGTCCGAGGTGTATCCCGGCTAGCGCAGTCCCGCGCCCGGCACTAGCTCGAGACGTTCGGCCCGGAAGATCTGGCGCCAGTTGAACCGGGAGCACATCACGGTGGCGCGTTGCTCCGTCGAGCGGCTGATGCCGGAGCTGGGGATCTCGGGGGCTGTGCGGGGCACGAAGTGTCGCATCACCGTCTCTGACGACACCGCGTCTCGCCCGGCGGATCTCGTGGAGCGGCGCTTCGTTGCCGCGCGCCCGAACCGGCTCTGGGTGGCCGACATCACCTACGTGCGGACCTGGTCCGGGTTCTGTTACGCGCGTTCATCATCGACGTGTTCAGCCGGCGGATCGTCGGCTGGCAGCTCACCCGCCACCTGCGCGCCGAGCTTGCCCTCGACGCGCTCGAGATGGCGATCTGGGCTCGCACTGTCGCCTTGATGAGCTCGTGCACCACATCGATCGCGGATCGCAATTCACCTCGATCCGCTACTCCGAGCGTCTCGGGGAGATCGGCGCGGTGGCCTTTGTCGGCTTGCGTGGCGACAGCTACGACAACGCGGTGGCCGAAAGCGTGATCGGCCTCTACAAGACCGAGCTCGTCGCCAACCGCGGCTTCTTCGCCGGCGTCGTCGAGATCGAACTCGCGACCCTGGGAATGGATCGACTGGTGGAACCACCGTCGCCTGCACAGCGCCATCGGTGACATCCCACCAGCCGAGCTGGAGACGCGCTACTACCGTGATGACACCCCGACCGTCGAGGTCGGAGACCAATGAAACCAGCCTCTATCAAACCCGGGGCGGTTCACTCGCACGAATAGCTTCGTCTGTGACTCGACGGGGTCGTTGTTGCCGGCGAACAGCATCCAAAGTCGTGCTCATTGCAGATCGACACGCGATTGGCTCTCCGACACGGTGTTCCGTTTCGGCCGCTTGTACAAGGAATGAGCTTTATTAGGAAGAAGCGGAGTGGTCGGT
>JAPSGP010000588.1 GCA_031177445.1 Acidimicrobiia bacterium | reverse complement strand
GCCCCTGGAGCAGGTCGCCCGCCAGGAACGCACTCAGCCCGAGAACCGACCCGGTCGACAGGTCGATGTTCCGGGTTACGATCACGAGCGTCTGCCCGACGGCGAGGATCGCCAGGATCGAGGCGTTCAGCGCCAGGTTGCGCAGCGAGCCGGTCTCGACGAACCTCGGCTCGAGGACTGCCGTCACCGTGATCAGCAGCGCGAGCGCAGCGACGATCCCGAGCTCACGGATGCGCAGGATTCGCTCGGCGAGACCGACTGCGCGGGCGCCCTCGACGGGTGCGGCGTAGATGCTCAGGCCGCGCCCACGCCCGTGGCCGCGCGCATCACGCGCTCTTCGTCCGCCTCGTCGCGGCTGAGCTCCTCCGTCAGGCGGCCCTCGTGCATCACGAGGACGCGGTCGGCCATCCCCAACACCTCGGGCAGCTCGCTCGAGATCATCAGAACGGCGACGCCGCGCCCGACCAGCTCGCTCATGAAGCCGTGCACTTCGGCCTTCGTGCCCACGTCGATTCCACGCGTCGGTTCGTCGAGGATCAGCAGCTTCGGCTCCGTCGCGAGCCACTTGGCGAGCACCACCTTCTGCTGGTTGCCACCCGAGAGCGAGACGACCGGATTCTCGAGCCGATGGAATCTGAGCCCCAGGCGGTTCGCCCATTCGCGCGCGAGGCGATTCTCGGCACCGACTCGAATCAGCCCCAGCCGACTGAGCGCTCGCAGCCGGGTGAGCGTGGCGTTGCGGGCGATCGAGAGGTCCATGACGAGTCCCTGCAGGCGACGGTCCTCCGGCACGAACGCGATGCCCGCGTGCATCGCGGCCAGTGGGCGGCCCGGGGGGAGCCGGCGCCCGGAGACCTCCACGTAACCGGCGTCGGCGCGGTCGATCCCGAAGATTGTGCGCGCCACCTCGCTGCGGCCGGCGCCCACGAGACCGGCGAGAGCGACGATCTCGCCGGCTTGCACCTGGAAGCTGACGTCGAAGAACACTCCCTCGCGCGTGAGCCGGTGAACCTCGAGCACCGTTGGGCCGATCTGCGCGACCTGCTTCGGGAAGAGCGCGCTCAGCTCGCGACCGACCATTCGTCTGATCATGTCGTCGGGCGTCATGTCGGCGATCGGCGCTTCGTGCACGACGACCCCGTCGCGCATCACGGTGACGGTGTCGCAGATCGCGAACACCTCGTCGAGCCGGTGCGAGATGAACAGCACGGCGGAGCCGTGGTCGCGTAGCGCGCGAACGACGCCGAACAGCCGCTCGACCTCGGGCCCCGAAAGCGCGGCAGTCGGTTCGTCCATGATGAGGACGCGCGCGTCGAAGGAGAGCGCCTTTGCGATTTCGACGATCTGCTGATCGGCGATCGACAGGCCGCGGACCGGGCTCTCGGGCGAGAGTCTCACGCCGAGTCGGTCGAGCAGCCCCTGGACCTCGTCGTGCATCGCGCCGCGGTCGATCCGCCCAAGCGCGGCGCGCGGGTGGCGGCCCATGACCACGTTCTCCGCGACGGACAGGTCGGGGAACAGGGTCGGCTCCTGATAGATCACCGCGACACCGACCTTGCGGGCGTCGACCGGGCTGTGGAAGCTCGCGGACTCACCCTCGACGAGCAGCTCGCCCTCGTCGGGGCGGACGACGCCACCCAATACCTTCACGAGCGTGGACTTGCCGGCGCCGTTCTCGCCGACGAGCCCGCGTACCTCGCCCGGTCGCAGC
>JAPSGP010000075.1 GCA_031177445.1 Acidimicrobiia bacterium | reverse complement strand
ACCCGCGCCACCACCCGCACCGGCAGCGGGTGACGAGGTGGTGCCCTTCGACAACATCCGGCGCCGTACCGCCGAGCACATGGTGCGGTCGAAGGCCACGAGCCCGCACGCGTACACGTCGGTCGAGGTCGACTTCGAACGTGTCGCGCGGGTACGTGCCGCGCAGCAGACCGAGTGGAAGGCACGCGAGGGTTTCGGCCTCACGTACCTGCCGTTCATCGTGCGGGCGTTCTGCGACACGGTGGACGACTATCCGCACGTGAACGCGAGCGTGGACGACGAGACGCTGGTCGTGCACCACGCCGTCAACGTCGGCATCGCCGTCGACCTCGACTTCGCCGGTCTGATCGCGCCGGTCGTCCGTGATGCCGACGGGAAGCGCCTGCGGCTGATCGCACGCGAGATCCACGATCTCGCGCAGCGGGCGAGGAACAAGCAGCTGAAGCCGGATGAGATCATGGGCGGGACGTTCACCATCACGAACCCCGGGCCGTGGGGCACCTACGTGACGCTGCCGATCATCAACCAACCGCAAGTTGCGATCCTCACCACCGACGGCATCCGTAAGCGGCCCTGGGTCGTGACGAACGCCGACGGTGAGGATTCGATCGCGATCCGTCACGTCGGCGTCCTGGCACTGGGTTGGGATCACCGCGCGTTCGATGGTGCATACGCAGCGGCGTTCCTCCAGGCGCTGAAGGAAGTGCTCGAGACGCGCGACTGGGAGGCCGAGCTCGCGTGAGGCGGCTGCGCGTTCGCTGGCTGGGTACGGTTCCCTACCAAGAGGCCGACGACCTGCAGCGCGCGCTGCACGACCGGGCCAACCACGACTATCTGCTTCTGCTCGAGCACCCGCACGTGTACACGCTGGGGAAGGGTGCCGACTTGTCGCACGTCCTCGTGCCGCCGGGATCGGTCGGTGCCGAGCTGGTGAAGTGCGACCGCGGCGGCGACGTCACCTATCACGGACCGGGCCAGCTCGTCGGCTATCCGATCCTCGATCTTCCGGAATGGCGTGACGGCGTGCGCGACGTCGTCGCCTACGTTCGCTCGCTCGAGTCGGTGCTGATCGAGGCAGCTTCCGACCTCGGGGTCAGGAGCGGACAGGCCGATCGCTACACGGGCGTGTGGGCCGGCGACGAGAAGCTCGCGGCCATCGGCGTGAAGGTGGCTCGGGGCCGCACCCGTCACGGCTTCGCACTCAATGTCGACCCCGATCTGTCGATGTTCGAGCACATCGTGCCGTGCGGCATCTCCGACCGGGGAGTGACGAGCCTGGCCCGGGAGTTGCACAGCACCGTCCAGATGCACGACGTCGTCGACGCCGTGGTCGATCGCTTCGCCGGGCACTTCGGGTACGACGAGGTCGAGCGTCAGGACATCGCATGGCGGCACGCGGCAAAGGCCGACGCCGCCGACCGACTTGCACATAGCCCGACGAGATCTGCGCCGGTACGTCTCCTCGGGCGACTCGCGGAGGCGGGGGTCGACGTGCCGGAGACCGGGACGGCCGTCCGGAAGCCCGAGTGGATGAAGGTGCGCGCCGACTTGGGCGCGAACTACCGCGAGACGAAGCGGCTCATGCGCTCGCTCTCGCTCAACACCGTGTGCGAAGAGGCGGGGTGCCCCAACATCTACGAGTGCTGGGCCGATCGCACCGCGACGTTCATGATTCTCGGTGATCGGTGCACCCGTGCCTGTGGCTTCTGTCTGGTCGACACCCGCCACCCGCTCCCCATCGACGAGCACGAGCCCGAGCGGGTGGCCGACGCGGTTGCCCAGCTCGGCCTGGCCCACGCAGTGATCACGAGCGTGGCCCGCGACGACGCGCCCGACGGCGGCGCCGCCGGCTTTGCCGCCACCATCCAGGCGATCCGGCGGCGGACGCCGGCGACGAAGATCGAGGTGCTCATCCCCGACTGCAAGGGCGACGCCGCCGCGCTGGCGACCATCTTCGACGCTCACCCCGATGTGTTGAACCACAACCTCGAGACCGTGGCTCGGCTCCAGCGGGCGGCCCGCCCCTCGGCGGCGTATTTCCGATCGCTCACGCTGCTCTCCCGGGCCAAGAGCGCCGGCCTCGTGACGAAGTCAGGGATCATCGTGGGGATGGGCGAGACCGAGCCCGAGCTCCGGGGCGCCATCGCCGACCTGCGGAACGTCGGCGTCGACATCCTCACCCTCGGGCAGTACCTGCGACCCTCGACCAGCCACCTTCCGGTGGTGAAGTGGTGGACGCCCGACGAGTTCCAGCGCCTCGGTGACTTCGCCCGCTCGCTCGGCTTCTCCCACGTGGAGGCGGGGCCGCTCGTCCGCTCCAGTTACCACGCGCGCGCCGCGCTCGACTCCGCTGGCACCGAGCCTGCGGCTGCGTCGTTCTCGTAGCCAGCCCTTCCCGCGTTGGTGCAATTGAGCGGTCTCTCTCCGACTGATGTGCACAACCCACGAAGGCATAGGGAGGGCAGGGTGCTCGTAGGCTGACGTCGATGTATGTCGAGCGGTTGCAGCGGGTTCGAGAGCGCATGGCCGCACTCGACGTCGACGTCCTGTTGCTGTCCGTCGGCGCCGATCTGCCCTGGCTGACCGGCTACGAGGCCATGCCGCTGGAGCGGCTGACGATGCTGGTGCTGCCCAGTACCGGCGACACATCCCTCGTGATCCCGCGCCTCGAGGCCCCGCGGGTCGAGCCTCGAGACGACCTGTTCGAGATCGTGCCCTGGGACGAGACCGACGATCCCGTCGCGCTCGTCGGCCGTCTCGCCGGACGACCTAGGTCGGTCGCCATCGGCGATCAGAGTTGGGCGCGCTTCGTTCTCGGGCTCCAAGCGACGCTGCCACAGGCCCGGTTTCGCATGGCCAGCGAGGTGACCAGCTCCCTGCGGATGGTGAAGGACGAAGGGGAGGTGCAGGCGCTGCGAGCTGCGGCGCGGGCGGTCGATGCCATCGCCATCGAGATGCGTGACCGCCCGTTCGCCGGACGAACGGAGGCGCAGGTGCACCAAGAACTGGTCGAGCGCATGCTCGACGCCGGCCACCAACGAGCGAACTTCGCCATCGTGGCATCGGGCCCGAACGGCGCCAGCCCCCACCACGAGCCCGGCTCGCGGGTGATCGAACGCGGCGACGTGGTCCTCTGCGACTTCGGGGGCACGATGCAGCACTACTGCTCCGACATCACCCGGATGTTCGTCGTCGGTGAGGTCGACAGAGAAGTTCGTGAGGCGTACACCGTGTTGGTCGAGGCGCAGGAACGGGCGGTGCAGGCGGCCGTGGTGGGCACGCCCTGCGAGGACGTCGATGCGAGCGCCCGGAAGGTGCTCGCCGACGCCGCACTGGGCGAGCACTTCATCCATCGCACCGGCCACGGGATCGGTGTCGAGGCCCATGAGGACCCGTACGTGGTCGCCGGCAACACGACGCCGCTCGCGCCCGGTCACGCCTTCAGCATCGAGCCCGGTGTCTACCTCCCGGGACGCTTCGGTCTCCGTCTCGAGGACATCGTCGTGGCGACGCCCACGGGTCCCGAGCGGCTGAACCTGGCCCCGCGCGATCTCGCCGTCGTCGACTAAGTGCGTCTCGACCTCTCCACGGTTCTGCTCCAGCTCGCCACCGGCGGCCTGTTCGGATGCTGGGTCACCACCCGCCGGCGTGAGGTCGGACTGGGTTACGGGTGGATGCTGCGATCGACCTACGCCGTGCTCGCCGCCCTTGCCGCGGTTGCAGGCTTCCTGCAGGACGACTCGGGGACGAGCGCGACCATCCGCGACGTCGGCGCCATCGGCGTCGCGGTCGCGGCCTCGGCTGCGTTGCTCATGTCCATCGCGCGCCGGAGGGCGGGCGTGCGCGGCCAGCGCGCCTTGCGGCAGGCCCGCAAGCGCCGGGTCGCGGCGATGCTGGGGGCGTCGGCGTCGACCCCAGCCGAGGAGCCGTCGACCGTCACCGGCCCCGAGTTTCCCCCCGAGCTCGACCTAGTCGCGCCGGCGCTCGGGACCATCGCGATCTTCGGCGCCGCCTCTGCGGTCGGTGGGCCGTACGCACTGAGCGCGGTGAGGCTCCTGATCGGCGCGCTGTTCCTCGGGCTCATCACCGACGCCATGCTGCTCGGGCACTGGTATCTCGTGCAGCCCGGTCTCGACCGTGGACCGGTGAAGCAGTTGGTGCGACTGATCGCGGTCCTGTGGCCGTTCGAAGTGGCGAGCTTCCTCTGGCCCGACGGCATGATCCAAGTGCTCGACGGGACGATCGACGACGGCTTCGACGGGATCCTCGGGTGGACCTGGGTGCTGTGTGCGATCACCACCATCGGCCTGCTCGCGCTCACGTGGCAAGCGTTGAAGGAACGCTCGTACTCCGCAGTGATGGCGGCTACCGGCCTCCTCTACCTCGCGATTCTCACCAGCTTCGGCACGGATCTCATCGCGCGAGCAGCACTCATTCCCTGACGCCTGCCGTCTTAGAGTGATGTCCGCATGACTCCGGACGTGCCTGAGGGCCAATCGCCATTCGAGAACGCGGCGGAGCACGCCAGCCTCGGGCTCCCGCTGCCCGCGGGCACACGGGCACGGTTCGCCAAGCGACTGGTCGAGCGGATGGCTCGGATGTTCACCAGTCACCAGGTCGCCTTCAATCACGCGACGATCGACGTGCTCGGTCATCAGCAACAGCGAATCGAGGACCTCACGCTGCGCGTCGACGAACTGCTCCACCGGATCGACGCGCTCCGCTCCGACTTCGAGCGTGTGACCGAGGAGATCCATCAGGACCAGCGCCGCGAGCTCGGGCGGTGGCGCTCCGATCATGCCCTCGTCGAACGGATGCTCCACGAGATCCGGGTCGGCCGCGACACCGGTGACGTGGCCGCCGCGTTCAGCGCCGAGGACTTCCAGGATCCCGGCACGAGCGACCAGCTCTACGAAGACTTCGAGGACCTGCACCGGGGCAGCGACGAGCTGGTCCGGAACCGGTTGTCGTCGTACGTCCCCGATCTCCGGAAGGTGGAAGCGCGAGGACGCGTCCTCGACATCGGGACTGGTCGCGGCGAGTTCCTCGAGTTGATGGCACAAGCCGGCATCGGCGCGTACGGCATCGACACCAACGCCGCCGCCGTCGACCGTTGCCGAGCTGCCGGGTTCGAGGTTCTGCACACCGACGCACTGACGCACCTCGCCCAGCTCCCCGAGGAGTCGCTGGCGGCGATCACCGCGTTCCATCTCGTCGAACACCTGCCGTTCGAGGCGGTGGTAGCGATCGTCGACCATTCCGTGCGGGTCCTCCGGCCCGGTGGTCTGCTGATCATCGAGACGCCCAACCCCTCCAACCTCGTCGTCGGCGCATCCAGCTTCTACCTGGACCCGACGCACCGCCGGCCGTGGCCGCCACCGCTGCTGCATTTCACGTTGTGGGCCCGGGGCTTCAACCCGATCGACGTGCGCTACCTGAACCCGCCCGCCGAGCGGCTCGAGCTTCCATCGGAGCTCGGCGAGCAGCGGAAGCTCTGGAACGACGTCATCGAGCGCCTCAACCAGCTCTTGTTCGCGCCGAACGACTACTGCGTCATCGGTCACCGGGTCGGACCGTAGGACTAGGACGCGCGTGTCGATCTCGAAGCGCCTCGCCGCGCCGATCCGTTCCTACTTCAATCCACGCTTCGATGCCGTGGTCGACCGGCTCGACCGGCTCACGGAACGGATCGACCAGCTGGAGGCGTCGGGAGGGTCGCAGCAATTGGCGGCCCAGTCGCTCATCGACGTCGGTGCGGGCAACGCTCGCTACGGTCCGTCGCGGTTTGCCTCGTTCACGTCGCAGGCCGTCGACTCGGCCCACTTCCGCGAACCGGCGTTCCGCGAGTGGTTCGTCGTCGTGAGCGACGGCGGCATGGAGTATCACCGCAAGCCCTGGGAGTATGCCTTCATTCTGGAGCGCGCCCGGCAGGCTTCTCTCCTCCAGTCCGGTCGGCGCGCACTCGGCTGCGGCGTCGGTCGAGAGCCGATTCCAGCCGTGCTCGCGTCCTTCGGCGTCGATGTGCTCGCCACCGATCAACCGGTGACCCAGGCCGATCATTGGACGGAGACGGGCGAGCACGCCGTTGGCCTGCAGTCGCTGTCGCGGCCGGGTGTCGTCGACGACCACGCGCTCGCACGCCGCGTCACGTTCATGCCCATGGACATGAACGACGTGACCAGCGAGCTCGGGACGTTCGACTTCGTCTGGTCGTCGTGCGCGATCGAGCATCTCGGGTCACCCCGCGCGGGGCTCGCCTTCGTGCTGCGCAGCGCGGAGCTGCTGAACCCCGGCGGCGTCGCCGTGCACACGACCGAGCTGGAGCTGACGGCGAGGGACGAGACCGCCGACTACGGGCACAGCGTGGTGTACCGGGCCGCCGACCTCGAGCGGCTGTCGCACGAGGTGCTCGGCCGGGGCCTCGAGGTCGAGCTCAACCTCTACGTCTCGATGGCGACGCCTCGCGACCGGTACGTGGCGCTCGAGCCGTACCCGCCGACCGACCCGTCGCACCTCAAGCTGAGGATCGGCGACTCGATCTCCACGTCGTTCGGGCTCGCGATCAGGAGGCCACCCGCCGGTACAAGCTGACGAAGCCGGTGGCGGCTCGGTCCCACGTGAACTCGCCGGCGCGTGCGTTGCCAGCGTCGACGAGGCGAGCCCGCAGGTCGTCGTCGTCGAGCACTTCCGAGAGCGCGCCCGCGATCGCATCGGTGTCCATCGGATCGACGAGGAGAGCGGCGGAGCCGGCGATCTCGGGGATCGCGCCCCGGCGCGAGGCAACCACCGGTACGCCGGCCGACATGGCTTCGAGCGGTGGGAACCCGAATCCTTCGTACAGCGAGGGGTAGGCGAAGACCGAAGCCCCTGCGAGCAGGTCGCGTCGCTCGGCGTCGGAGACGTAGCCGAGCCAGCGAACTCGATCGCCGAAGCGGGCATCGGTGCGAGCGCGTTCGAACGCGGCGCGATCCCAGCCATCCGGCCCCGCCAGCACCAGGGCGAGGTCGGGATGGGTCGCGGCCATGGCATCGAAGGCTCGCACGAGCGTCGGGAAGTTCTTGCGCGGCTCGAGTTGGCCGAGCGTGAGCACGTAGCGCGCGCTTCCGGCTCGGCGTCGTCCCGCCGCCTGGTCGCCGCCGTTCGCCGGTTCCACCCCCGGGTACACGCACACGACTCGCTCGGGCGGAAGCCCGAAGTGTTCGCGCACCTCGTCACCGACGAACTCGCTGATGACGTGGACGACGGCGCCGCGGTCGAGCGCGAGCGAGACGAGGCGTGTCCCGAACCGCCGTGTCTCCTCGTCCACGAGCTCAGGCCGCAGTATGAACGTGAGGTCGTGGATCGACGCCAGCACCGGCGCTCGAGCGGGCGGTGGCCGATAGTTGGTCGCGTGCGCGACGTCGATCCGTCCGGTCCAGCGCTCGATGCGGGGTCCCCAGCCCCGCTCCCACAGCGGGTACACGTACCGGGCCGGGAGTGGTGCGCCACCGATCTCGACGCCTGCCGGCACCAGCGGCGCGAGGTCGCGACGCCCGGTGCGACTGATGGCGTACACGCTCACGTCGAGCTCGGCGCGCGCCGCCACCGCGGCGACGAGGTTTGCGGTCAGCTGGCCGATGCCGGTTCGCTGGCCGAGGAAGGGCGTGCCGTCGATCGCAACCCGCAGGTGGTCCGCGGCCCTTCCGGATGTCATGGGGCGCGCATCGTAACCTTGGCCGCGTGCAGGTCGAAGGCGACGCCGGTTGGCGAGTGGTCTCGGCCCGAGTCGGGCTCGGTCAGCAGATCCGCGACATCTGGAAGTACCGGGAGTTCCTCGTCCTGTCGGTGCGCACGCAGCTGAACGTCAAGTACAAGAACAGCGCGCTCGGCTTCCTCTGGTCGATGCTGAACCCGGCGCTGTACCTCGTCGTCTTCTACGTCGTGTTCCAGCTCATCCTCGAGAACGGGATCCCCAGCTTCCCGATCTTCTTGCTCTCGGGCCTGCTGATCTGGAATCTGTTCTCGGCCGGCATCGCCGGTGCCACGGGATCGATCGTCGGCGGCGGCGCGATCGTGAAGAAGGTCTCGTTCCCCCGCGAGATCCTCCCGCTCTCCGCGGTTGGCGCCGGGCTGGTGCACTTCTTCCTCCAGAGCGTCGTGCTCGTGCTCGCACTCGTCCTGTTCCGCTACTCCGTCGGCTGGGAGTACCTCCCGTTGATCCCGCCTGCCTTGCTGGCGCTCGTGCTGCTGGCGGGTGCGCTCGGTTTGTTCCTGAGCGCCGTCAACGTCAGATTGCGAGACACCGAGCACATGGTGGAGCTCGCGCTGCTGGCGTGGTTCTGGATGACACCGATCGTGTACCCCTTCATGCTGATCGCCGAGCGCGGTGGATTCGTGGCGCAGTTGTACAAGCTCAACCCGCTGGTGTGGATCGTGATCGCGTTCCAGCGCGCCATCTACAACCAGCCGCAGCCCAAGTCGGCCGCCGGCGCCGGCACCGATCTGATCAAGATCCTTCCGGTCGACGCCGACTTCTGGTACTACGCGTGGCACGTTGGCGTCGTCGGGGCGATCGCGGCCGCGCTCTTCCTGGCTGGCCTCGCGTACTTCGGGCGGGTCGAGGGGAACTTCTCGGAGGAGCTCTGAGTTGGCCGCCTCGATCCTCGTCCAGAACGTCTCGCGCCACTTCCGCCTGTATCACGAGCGTCAATCGACGCTCAAGGAACGGCTGCTGCAGTTCCGGCGCACGCCCTACGACGACTTCTGGGCGCTCCGGAACATCGTCCTCGAGATCGAGAAGGGTTCCACCATCGGCCTCATCGGCGCCAACGGGTCGGGCAAGTCGACGCTGCTCAAGCTGATCGCTGGGATCCTTCGGCCCTCCGAGGGAGAAGTGCGCGTGCGCGGTCGCATCGCCGCACTGCTGGAGCTCGGCGCAGGCTTCCAGTCCGAGTTGACGGGTCGCGAGAACATCTTTCTGAACGGGTCGCTGCTCGGCATGTCGCAACGAGAGCTCGCTCGTCGCTTCGACGAGATCGTCGCGTTCGCGGAGCTCGAGGAGTTCATCGACACCCAGGTGCGGTTCTACTCGTCCGGCATGTACGTACGGCTCGGGTTCGCGATCGCCGTGAACGTCGAACCCGACATTCTCCTGATCGACGAGGTGCTCGCGGTCGGCGACGAGGCGTTCCAACGCAAGTGCCTGGAGCGCATCCGAGCGTTCCAGCGTGAGGGGCGGACGATGGTGCTGGTCACGCACGCGGTCGAGCAGGTCCGCCAGATCTGTGATGCCGCCGCCGTCCTCGATCGGGGCGAGCTCGTCGCCCACGGTCCCCCGGGCGAGGCGATTCGCTCGTATCGCGAGCACCTGCTCGAGCACGCGCGTGAGCGTGAGGCGCTCGAGCCCGCCGAAGCGACCGACGACCGGCTCGCCTTCCTCACGGATCAGGAGCGGCGCGCGACCAAGGACATCACGATCACCGATTGCCGGATCGAGTACCGAAGCGGCAGCGCTCGCGGCTACGTGTTGCCGGACGGTGCGATCGAAGTGCACGTTGCCTTCGACTCGAAGCTCGCAACCGACGACGTCAACTTCGGCATCGCGATCAACGACGTGGAAGGTCGTCTGGCGTTCGGCACGAACATGCGGCTGCTCGGGCAGCGGGTCCAGCTGCAACCGGGTCCCGGTGGAGCGGTGTTCCAACTCCCGCGGGTTGCCTTGCTCGACGGCACGTTTCTCGTGACGATCGGCATCACCACCTACGACGAGGGAACGGTGTACGACTGGGCCGAGGAGCGCCTCGAGTTCGAAGTGATGAATCCCGGAGGTTTGCTCGGCTACGCGCACCTGCCGATCGAGATCCAGGTCGAGAGCGTGTCCCCGACGCAGCGGGCGGTGCCGTGACGGCGAGCGAGAGCACGGCGCCCGAGTCGGCGACCTCCCGAAGCGACGCCGACGGGATCGAGGTCAGTGACGAGCTGATCGACCATCGCCGGGTGATGGCGGAGATCCAGTCCGAGGCGCGTCGACTCCGGCGTGAAGGCGTCGTCTCGCCGAGCTTCGAGCGTGAGCTCGACGTCGTGTTCGGACGCCTCGCGCCGCCGGCGGCGTCCGAGGACCTCGACGCTGCACTGACTGCCGCCGAAGAGCTGGCGTACGTGGACGCACACGTGCCGGTGCTGTCGTCGAAGCCGGGCGGCTCGATGCTGAAGCGCCTGGTGCGCAAGGCGGTGT
>JAPSGP010000587.1 GCA_031177445.1 Acidimicrobiia bacterium | reverse complement strand
GCTGCGCCCCGTGTTCGCCGAATGCGACCCCGAGTCGTTCCAGCTCGACGTGGCCGACGCCGAACAGCGCGGCGGCGAGGCCGGTGCGTTCCTGGCGACGCACGTGTTCGGCGCGCCGTGTGCGGTCCAAGCGACCGAGCGACTCGCCGGCGACCGCGGCGTTCCCTTGGTGCTCGACGCTGCGCACGCGTTCGGCGCGACTCGCGACGGCGATCCGGTGGGCGGGTTCGGCGCGGCCGAGGTCTTCAGCCTGAGCCCGAGCAAGGTGCTCATCGCCGGTGAAGGTGGCCTCGTCGCCACCAACCGCGACGACGTCGCCGAGACCGTGCGCATCGGTCGCGACTACGGCAATCCCGGCGACTACGACACCCGGTTCGTCGGGATGAACGCCCGGATGTCCGAGCTGCACGCCGCGCTCGCGCTCGAGTCGCTCGACGAGCTCGACGACCACCTCGAGATCCGCGCTCGCCTCGCCCGTCGGTACTGCGATCTCCTCACGGAGATCCCGGGCCTGCGGCCGCAACTGGTGCCCGAAAGCGACCGATCGACGTGGAAGGACTTCACGATCTCGGTCGACGAGGACGAGTACGGCGTTTCGCGTGACGAGTTGGTGCGCGCACTGGCCGCCGAGGGTGTCGACACGCGGCGCTACTTCGATCCGCCGGTGCACCGCCAGCGCGCCTACGCGGATCACGCGCCGGTGCCACTGCCGGTCACCGAGCGGGTCTCGGCCCGGGTGGTGAGCCTCCCGCTCTACCGGTCGTTGCCCGT
The DNA here is from genome assembly GCA_031177445.1 of Acidimicrobiia bacterium. Classification (GTDB taxonomy): domain Bacteria; phylum Actinomycetota; class Acidimicrobiia; order IMCC26256; family JACDBD01; genus JAPSGP01. Next base: position 943 of record JAPSGP010000587.1, on the reverse strand, counting down.
GCCCGCAGTCGAGCGCATCGTCGAGCTCCTCGCGTTGGTGCACAAGCACGCGCCGGAGGTCTCGGCCGCGGTCTGAGTTGTTTGGCGGCACGAGCGAGCGATTGCGGCTACCTTCCGGGCTTGTCGATCACTGGGGCATGAGCTCGTGGCAACCGTTGTGCACGTCGGCTATCAGAAGACCGCGAGCACGACCTTCCGCGTCAGCGTCTTTCCTCGACTCCCGAGCTGCGCGTTCCTCGGTCATCACCCGGAGTTCATGGCCTTCGCCCAGAGCGTCGAGAACGACGAAGACCGCGACTATCCAGAGGCCCGATGGCACTCGTTCGTGGAGTCGGCATCCGCGACGGCGTCGACGGAGGGGCGCACCCTCCTCATCTCCCGGGAAGACTTCACCAAGGTTCCGCACTGGCGCCGCACCGCGCACCGCTTGCGAATGCTCGTTCCCGACGCCCGCATCCTCATCTGCGTGCGCAACCAGGCAACCATGATTCCCTCGCTCTACAGCCAGTACCTCAAGGGTGGGGGTTACCGTGGATTCTCCGATTGGATCAGCACGCAGCTCTGCCTCGACTGGCTCCAATACGACCGAGCCATCGCGTGTTACCACGAGCTGTTCGGGCGAGCGGCGGTGAAGGTGATGGCGTATGAGCAGCTCCGAGCCGACCCGCAGGCATTCCTCGCGGAGGTCTGCTCCTACATCGCGCCCGGGGCCCCACCGATCACCGACCTTGCCATTCCCACCGTGAACCGGCGCCTCTCGCCTCCGTCGCGCTGGGTCTTCCGACACGCCAATCGGCTCTTTCGGAGGTCGACCCGCAACCCGAACCCGATCATCGAGCTCGACGTCGTCTGGCGGGGAGTGGAGTCGCTCCTCTATCGGGTCGATCCCATCCTGTTCGATCGACTGGGAGGAACCGACCGTCGCGACCGCGAGCTCGTCGAG
>JAPSGP010000296.1 GCA_031177445.1 Acidimicrobiia bacterium | reverse complement strand
CCCGCGAGCGGACGCGCGCGCTCGTCGACAAGCTACGAGAGGCCGGGGTCAACTTCGAAGAGCCCGAGAAGGCCGGCGCCGGCGTAGCGGAGCAGACCCTCACCGGGCTCGCATTCGTCCTCACCGGTGGGCTCGACGGGTTCACCCGCGAGGAGGCCGAGGCGGCGATCGAGTCGCGCGGCGGGCGCATCACGAGCAGCGTCTCGAAGAAGACGACCTACGTCGTCGTGGGCGAGAGCCCCGGATCGAAGCTGGCCAAGGCCGAGCAACTGGGTGTCCCGCTGCTCGACGAAGCCGCGCTGCGTGAGCTGCTCGAGCACGGGCCGCAGGACGACGGCTGACGCGCGTGCGCGCGCAGGTCCTCGAACATCCGAGCCCGATCATGGAACGGCCGCTCGTGCTCGAAGAGCGGCCCGAACCGGAGCCGGGGCCGGGCGAGGTCCGGGTGCGTCTCCGAGCGTGTGCGTGCTGCCGGACCGATCTCCACGTGGTGTCGGGCGAGCTCCAGCTCAGCCGACTGCCGGTGATCCCCGGGCACCAAGGGGTGGGGGAGGTCGAGCTACTGGGCGAGGGCTGCCGCGTGCTGCGACGTGGTGCACGCGTCGGCGTGCCGTGGCTGCACTGGGCGTGCGGGACGTGCCGGTTCTGCCGGCGCGGCGACGAGAACCTGTGCGAGCGGGCGACGTTCACCGGCTGGACCGTCGACGGCGCCTACGCCGACGCGGTCGTCGTGCCCGAGTCGTTCGCGGTGCCGATGCCGGAAGGGCTCGACGATCACGCCGCCGCCCCTCTCCTCTGTGCGGGGGTGATCGGGTATCGGGCGTTGCGGCGCGCCGAGATCGAGCCGGGCGAGCGGGTTGCGCTGCTCGGCTTCGGAGCGTCGGCGCACCTCGCGATCCAAGTGCTGGCGCACTGGGGCTGCGCGGTCGTGGTGCTGACCCGTGGTGACCGGCACCGCGAGCTCGCCCGCGAGCTCGGCGCCGGGTGGGTGGGCGCGGCGGACGAGCTGCCGCCAGGGACGTGTGATCGGGCGGTCGTGTTCGCACCCGCGGGCGAGCTCGTGCCGGTGGCGCTCCGCACCGTGCGGCCGGGCGGCACGGTCGCACTGGCCGGGATCCACATGACGCCGATCCCGTCGTTCGACTACGAGCTGCTGTGGGGCGAGCGGACGCTGCGTTCGGTCGCCAACATGACGCGCCGAGACGCGGTGGAGTTCCTCGAGGTCGCCGCCGCAGCCAACGTGCGCACGGAGATCGAGCGCTTCCCCCTCGAGGAGGCAAACGACGCGCTCGCCGCAGTCGCCAATGACGCGGTCCGTGGCGCCGCCGTCCTTACCATCGCGTAGCGCTCGATGTCTTGGCGCCGCGATTGCGGGACTCTTCCGCTTTCGCGGCGCCAAACCGATGGCCCGGGTTCCGCCTACGCGGCGACGCGGAAGTTCCAGGTGAAGCGCTCGGGGTTCCGCGGCTCGGGCTTGGTCTGCTCCCAGTAGAGCACCGGGACGATGTGCGTCCCGGCCTCGAAGGTCTCGATGTCGTGGTCGGGGCCCGGCCGGAAGGTGATCCGGCTGGTGGCGTTGTCGATCTCCAGCTGGTCTTCGGGGATCCGGGCGTCGTCGATCACGAGCACGCCCGTGAGACCGCCCCGGAGCCGCACTTCGACATCGTCCTGCGGGCTGGCGATGCTCCCGTTGCGGGGGCTCACCTGCTCGACGTCGCGGCTGACGGCCTGCTGGCCCTCGTCCGACGTGTCGGCGACGACCAGCGCCACGACCGCGAGGTTCACGACGATCAACAGCACGCCGAGAACGATGGCGACGCGGCCGGGATGGCGGAAGAGAGCTGCTCGTCGCGCGCCGCCGGGGCCGGAAGGCTCGGCAGCCGTACGCATGATTTCGAGGCTAATCCGGGGCCCGACGTCCGGCCCCACCGGGCTCCGTGCGTGCCGCGACGACGCGGAACGTGTTCGGTACGGTTGCCGCATGCCTTTGAGCGGCGTTGCCGATCTGGTCGGCCGCGTCCTGGTGGATCGGTATCGGCTGGTTGCGCCCATCGGCGCCGGCGGGAGCGGGCGGGTCTACGTGGCCGAGGACGTCCGGCTGCGACGCCGGGTCGCGGTCAAGGTGTTGCACGCCGCGCTCGCCGACGACGCCGGGTTCCTCCGCCGGTTCCGGGCCGAGGCGCAGCACGCGGCCTCCCTGCATCACCCCAACGTGATGGCGGTGTACGACTGGGGCCAGGACACGGTGCCGTTCATGGTGCTGGAGCTGCTCACCGGTGGGAGCGTGCGCGGGATGCTCGACGCCGGACACCGCCTCACGCCGTCGCAGGCCGCGTACGTCGGTCGCCAGGTGGCGGCGGCCCTCTCGTACGCGCACACCCGCGGGCTCGTGCACCGCGACATCAAGCCCGCCAACCTCCTCTTCGACGAGCACGCCATCGTGCGGGTCGCCGACTTCGGACTGGCGCGCGCGCTCGCTGAGGCGAGCTGGACCGAGCCTGCCGGCACCGTCGTCGGCACGACCCGCTACGGAGCACCCGAGCAGGCATCGGGAGTGGCCCTGGACGCCCGTGCCGACCTCTATTCGCTGGCGCTGGTGCTGGTCGAGTGCGTGACCGGCACCGTGCCGGAGCTCGCCGACTCGCCGTTCGGGACGCTCGCCCGCCGGGGCCAGGTGCCGATCACGGCCCCGCCGGAGCTCGGCGCGCTCGGCCCGGTGATCGAGCGCGCCGGCCGCCCGGATCCCGACGAGCGCTATCCGGACGCCGCAACCATGGGCGACGCGCTGGCCACCGCCGCCCGCCAGCTGCCACCGCCGGGCAGCCTGACGCTCGTCGGACTGGGCGCGGCGCTCGAAGACCCGCATCCGACGCGGACCGGCCGCTCGGGCCAGCTCTTCGACCAGGACGCCGAGCCGACCGTCGCCACCGGGGTGGTCGATGCCGAGACCATGGACGCCCTCCTCGTCGACGGGGCGCCACGTCGCCGGCGCTCGGGCCGGGCGGTGCCGTTTGTGGTCGCCGCGCTCGTGGTCGCGGTGCTCGTGGCTGCGGCCGTGCTCGTAGCCCGCTCCGCCGGTGGTAGCACCGTCGACGCGCCGCAGCTCGTCGGTCTCGACGAAGCGGCCGCCGCGACCGAGGCGTCGGCGGCCGGAGTGCTTCTCGAGATCACGCGGCGTGACTCCGACGACCCGAAGGGGCTGGTGATCGCACAGGACCCGTCGCCGGGTTCGTGGCTCTCCGAGCGTGGCACCGTCCGCGTCGTGGTGTCGCGCGGCCCGCAACCAGTGCCGATCCCGGACGTGGCTGGGCAACCCGAGGCCGATGCGGTCGCGACCCTCGAGCAGGCGCGCTTCGCCGTCGTGACCCAGCACCGCAACGACGAGAACGTCAGGGCCGGCCTCGCGATCGGCACCGATCCCCCGGTGGGCACCCAGCAGACCCCGGAGACCGAGGTGACCCTGGTCGTGAGCACCGGTCCGGCGCCGGTCCTCGTCCCCAACGTCGCCGGCGACGCCTACGACGTCGCCGCCGCTCGGCTCCAGAGCTCCGGCTTCACGGTCGAGCGGGTCGACGAGTTCAGCACCACGGTCGAGAAGGACAAGGTCATCCGCACCGCCCCGGCCGGCGGCGAGCGGGTGGCGCGCGGGTCACAGATCACGGTGGTCGTCAGCAAGGGCCCGGAGCTCGTCAAGGTGCCGAACTTCCGAAACGACACGCTCGAGCAAGCGCAGCAGAAGCTGGCGGCGAGCGGGCTCGTGGGCGACTTCCAGAATTACCTGCCCGACCGGGTGGTGCGCGCGCAGGAGCCTGAGCCCGGTACCGATGTCCCCAGGGGAAGCAAGGTCACGTTGGTGTTCATCCGCTCCTCGTGAGCGCGAGCCTGATGACCACTTCCGGTGCGCCGCAGAGGAATCAGTAGAGTGCCGCGGCCCGAAGGCGAGCGCCCGCGGCGCAGGCGGCTATGTCGCGAGGCGGTACGCGGCAGCGGCGGCTTTGCCGACCGCTGACGCAAGAGAGAGGAGCCTGCGTCGCAGCGAGCCGGGGCCGAGCGGCCCGGCGCCGAAGGCGCCAGGAGCGAAGAGTTCTGAGATCCGAGACAGGAGAGCACGCCATGGGTTCTTTGGACGGACGCGTCGCCATCATCACCGGCGCTGGGCGCGGGCTGGGTCGCGAGCACGCCCTCCTGTTCGCGGCTGAAGGGGCCAAGGTGGTCGTCAACGACCTCGGCGGCGACATCCACGGGGAGGGCGCCGACCGCGCGCCGGCGCAGCAGGTCGTCGACGAGATCAAGGCCGCGGGCGGGGAGGCGGGGCGTCCAGGGC
>JAPSGP010000586.1 GCA_031177445.1 Acidimicrobiia bacterium | reverse complement strand
GTGGAGGTGCTGGCGCGACACTTCCTCGTCCTCGATGGTGATGTCGCAGGTCGAGCTCCTTCCAACGACGTACGCGCCCCGCTGCAGCGGATACCGGGTACCGGCTCCCGGTCCACGCACTATGACGAGGTCGTAGATCATCGACACCCGACGCTAACTAACCGGTAGCGTCGCGGCATGCCTGACCGGCCCCGGATCCATATCGCTCCGGTATCGGAGCCCGGCCTCGAGGATGCGGTCTCCCGCGGCGGGGGAGCCCTCGCGCCGCCGGAGGACGCCGATGGAGTGGTGTGGATCAACCCGCGCGATCCCCACGGCCTCAAGGACTTGCTGACGAGGTCGTCGCCCCGGTGGGTCCAGCTGCCGTTCGCCGGGATCGAGTCGTTCTTCGCGGCGGGCGTGATCGATCCTCAGCTGACGTGGACGTGCGCCAAGGGCATCTACGGCCACGCGTGTGCAGAGCATGCTCTGGCTCTGATGCTGGCCGGGTCCCGGCGACTCGCCCACCACGCGCGCTCGCGTAGCTGGGAGGAGCCCGGCTTCGGGTCCCCCGAACGGAGGCTCACAGGAGCCACCCTCCTGATCGTGGGCCTGGGTGGGATCGGTCGAGCGCTGGCCCACATCGTGGAACCGCTCGGCATGCGCGTCGTGGGGACGAATCGATCGGGGACCGACGTCGAAGGTGTCGAGACGCATCGGTCGACCGAGCTCCTGGAGCTACTGCCGCACGCGGACTTCGTTGCGATCTGCGCGGCGCTGACCGAGGAAACTCGCAACATGTTCTCGACCGAAGAGTTCGCTGCGATGAAGAGCGACGCGTGGTTGGTGAACGTTGCTCGCGGCGGCCTCGTCGACACGGACGCGCTCGTGCACGCGCTCCAGGAGGGCGAGATAGGCGGAGCGGGGCTCGACGTTACGGACCCCGAACCCCTGCCCGAGGAGCATCCGCTGTGGTCAATGGATGCCGTGCTGATCACGCCGCACGTGGCGAACACCTGGGACATGGCCGTTCCCGAGCTGCGCGAGCTCGTCTATTCGAACGTGTCGCGCTTCGCGCGGGGCGAGGAATTACTGGGTCTCGTCGACCCCAGCCTGGGATACTGACCCGATGAACACTCCGGAACCGCCTCCGCAGCGGCCGCTGCCGCCCCCGCCGCTGCCCGCGCCGGACGACAGCAGCCAGCCATGGTCGATGCTGTGTCACCTCACGGCGTTCGGCGGCTTGTTCGTCCCGCTCGGGAACATCTGGGGACCTTTGATCGTCTGGTTGATGAAGCGAGACCAGTCACCCGAGGTCGATGCGCACGGCAAGGCGTCGCTCAACTTCCAGATCTCGATGACGATCTATCTCGTCATCTGTTTCTTCCTTAGCTTCTTCCTTATCGGCATCCCGCTTCTGATCGCCGGTTCGATCGTATGGGTCGTAGTGGTGATCATCGCTTCTACTCGCGCCAACGCGGGGGAGCTTTACAACTACCCGTTGGCGATCCGATTCATAAACTGAGACTCGTCGCGCAGCTTCTGGCGGCAGCACTGATAGTGGCGGGTACGGGGTGCGACGAGACCACGCGGCAAGTGCAGTCTCGGCCATCGCGGTCGGCGTCACCTTCCCCCACGCGAGACGATGCGAGAAGGCGTGTGGTGATCGAAGCCGCCGGCGCGATGCGCCATCGATTGGCTCAAGCGATCCGGGACCTGAAGACGGTCGATCTGTGGGCG
>JAPSGP010000074.1 GCA_031177445.1 Acidimicrobiia bacterium | reverse complement strand
GAGCCTGGCGATCCCTCGCATCCGCGACTTCCGGGGCATGAACCCCGATTCGTTCGACGGGCGCGGCAACTACACCTTCGGCGTCACCGAACAGCTCATCTTCCCGGAGATCGACTACGACAAGATCGACACCGTCCGGGGCATGGACATCACGATCGTCACGACCGCAACGACCGACGACGAGGGTCGGGCGCTTCTCCGAGCGCTCGGCTTCCCGTTCCGGCGCGACAACCAGGGGTAATTCATTGGCGAAGAAGGCACTGATCCAGAAGCAGCAGCGAAAGCCGAAGTTCAAGGTGCGCTCCTACACGCGCTGTCGCCGATGCGGCCGCGCGCGGGCCGTCTACCGCCGCTTCGGCCTCTGCCGGATCTGCCTGCGTGACATGGCGCATGCCGGAGAGGTCCCCGGCCTGACGAAGGCGTCGTGGTGAGGGGGACAGCGGTATGACGATGACCGATCCCATCGCCGACATGCTGACGCGGATCCGCAACGCCAACGTCGCGTTCCACGAAGAGGTCGTGATGCCGTCGTCGAAGGTGAAGGAGGCGCTGGCCAAGATCCTCGAACGGGAGGGGTACATCGCCGGCTCCAGGGTCGAAGACGACTCGTCGCGACCGTGGCGGCGGTTGCGCATCCAGCTCAAGTACACGCCCGATCGCCAGCGCACGATCTCCGGGATCCGCCGGATCTCGAAGCCGGGCTTGCGCGTCTACACCAAGGCCGATCTCGTGCCCCGTGTCCTCGGGGGCATGGGAATCTCGATCCTGTCCACCAACCAGGGCCTCATGACCGACCGCGAGGCGCGTGCGCGCAAGGTCGGCGGCGAAGTCCTCTGCCAGGTCTGGTAGCACCATGTCTCGAGTTGGGAAGCAGCCGATCACGATCCCGTCGGGTGTCGATGTGACGCTCGAGGGTCGCCGCGTCGTGGTGAAGGGGCCCAAGGGGACGCTCGAGCACGTGACGCCCGAGACGATCACCGTGGCGCGCGATGGCGACGAGCTCGTCGTGACCCGTCCCGACGACGAACGGTCCAACCGCGCCCTCCACGGGCTGACACGCTCGCTCGTCAACAACATGGTCATCGGCGTGTCCGACGGGTTCGCACGCGAGCTCGAGATCGTGGGTGTCGGGTACCGGGTGCAGGCACAGGGACCGTCGAAGCTCGAGCTTCAGGTGGGCTACTCGCACTCCGTCCCGGTCGAGGCGCCCGAGGGCGTGACCTTCGAGGTGCCGGTGCCGACCCGCATCGTCGTACGGGGGTTCGACAAGCAACTCGTCGGGCAGGTGGCGGCCGACATCCGAAAGATCCGCAAGCCCGAGCCCTACAAGGGCAAGGGCATTCGCTACGCCGACGAGCGCGTGCTGCGCAAGGCCGGCAAGTCGGCCAAGTAGTCGAGCGAGAGAGAGTGAGGGGACGGTGAACAGGCGCGAGGCACGAGTCCGGCGGCACCGCCGGGTGCGCAAGAAGCTGCGGGGGACCCCGGTGCGGCCGCGTCTGGCCGTGTTCCGCTCGCGAGGTCACACGTACGCGCAGGTCATCGACGACACCAGCGGCCGCACGCTGGCGGCGGCATCGACGGTGGAGGCCGAGGTCCGCTCGGGACGGACCGGCACCGTCGAGGCGGCAGAAGCGGTCGGCAAGCGAGTCGGCGAGCGCGCCAAGGCGGTCGGCATCGCGTCGGTGGTCTTCGACCGGGGCGGTTTCAAGTACCACGGCCGGGTCGCCGCCGTGGCCGACGGTGCGAGGGAAGCAGGTTTGGAGCTCTGATGGCAGAAGGACAGCTCGAGGAACGGGTGATCGCGATCAACCGCGTCGCCAAGGTGGTGAAGGGCGGTCGACGGTTCTCGTTCACGGCGCTGGTCGTGGTCGGCGACGGCAACGGCAACGTCGGCCTGGGCTACGGCAAGGCGAAGGAGGTCCCGGCCGCGATCCAGAAGGGGATGGAGGAGGCGCGCAAGCGACTGTTCCCCGTGCCGCTGGCCGGCTCGACGATCACGCACCAGATCATCGGTGAGCACGACGCCGCCCGCGTGCTGCTGAAGCCGGCAGCACCGGGGACCGGGGTGATCGCGGGCGGGGCCGCGCGCGCGATCCTGGAGGCCGCCGGCGTCCAGGACGTGCTGGCCAAGTCGTTGGGCTCGTCGAACGCGATCAACGTGTCGCGGGCGACGATCGCCGGCCTCCGCTCGCTGCGCCGGCCCGACGAGGTCGCCAAGCTGCGGGGCAAGTCGGCCGAGGAAGTATCGATGCCGGGCATGCTGAGGGCCTACCGGGAGCGGATGGCGCCCACGCCCGAGGTCACCGAGGTCGCCTAATGGCAACGCTTCGCATCACCCAGGTGCGCTCGGCGATCGGAGTCAAGCCCAAGCAGCGGGGCACGCTGCGGGCGCTCGGCCTCCGGCGCATCAACCAGACCGTCGAGCACCCCGACCGCCCCGAGATCCGGGGCATGGTCGCTCGGGTGCCGCACTTGGTGAAGGTGGATGAACGATGACGATCAAGGTCCACGACCTGACGCCTGCGCCCGGGTCCCGCCGGTCGCGCCAGCGGGTCGGCCGCGGCATCGGCGGCAAGGGCGGGAAGACCGCCGGCCGAGGCATGAAGGGCCAGGGCGCTCGGGACACCGTGAAGCCCGGCTTCGAGGGCGGGCAGACGCCGCTGACACGCCGGACGCCGAAGGCGAAGGGGTTCAAGAACCCTTTCCGCGTGGAGTACGCGGTGGTGAACCTCGACACCTTGGAGGCCTTCGACGCCGGCGCCGTGGTCGACCCGGGGAGCCTGCGCACGCGTGGCCTGGTGGCGAAACAGGGCCTGGTGAAGGTTCTCGGCCGGGGTGAGCTCACCAAGCCGATGACGGTGCGGGCGCACGCCTTCTCGGCCGCCGCGGTCCGCTCGATCGAGGCTGCCGGCGGGTCTGTCGAACGTCTTCCGCTGCCGTTCTCACGGCGTCCTCCCGCTCGCGGGAACGCCCTGACCAACCGCTAAGCTCGACGCTCTCGCGCGTCAGGAGGTCGCTCCTTCATGCTCTCCCGCCTACGGAACATGTTCCGGGTGGCCGACCTCCGCAACAAGATCTTCTTCACGATCGTGATCATCGCGGTCTACCGCGTCGGTGCCCACCTTCCCGTTCCGTACGTCGACTTCAGCGCCATCCGCGATCTGCAGGACCAGTCGGAGAACACCGGTGTCGTCGGCTTCCTCGACCTCTTCTCCGGCGGCGCGATCACCAACGTCGCGATCTTCTTCCTCGGGATCATGCCGTACATCACGGCGTCGATCATCATGCAGCTGCTCGGAGTCGTGATCCCGAAGCTCGAGCAGTGGCAGCAGGAAGGTCAGGTCGGTCAGAAGAAGATCACACAGTGGACGCGCTATCTGACGGTGGGTCTGGCGCTGGTGCAGTCGACCGGGTTCGTGTTCGCGCTCCACCAGGGCAAGAGCGGGCTCCTCGGCTTCGCCGGCTTCGAGGGCCGCGACCTGATCCCCGGTTTCAACGCACCCCGAGCCGCACTGATCGTGCTGACCTGGACTGCCGGCACCGCGTTGGTCATGTGGTTGGGCGAGCTGATCACACAGCGCGGCATCGGCAACGGGATGTCGATCCTGATCTTCGCATCGGTCGTGTCGTCGCTCCCCGCCCAGGGCGGCGCCGTCTACAGCGAGGGCAGCAAGTTCCAGTTCTTCGTGATCATCGCCATCGGCATCGCGATGATCGTCGGCATCGTGTTCGTGGAGTCGGGCCAGCGCCGCATTCCTGTGCAGTTCGCCAAACGCGTCGTGGGCCGGCGCATGTACGGCGGGCAGAGCACCTATATCCCGCTGAAGGTCAACCAGTCGGGTGTAATCCCGGTGATCTTCGCCAGCTCGATCCTGGCGTTCCCCGCACTGATCGCGTCGATCACTCCCTGGGACGGCGTCAAGGAGTTCATCGACAAGAACCTCGTGCAGTCCCAAGGTTGGTTCTACATGGGGATGTACACGATCCTCATCATCTTCTTCGCCTACTTCTACACGGCGATCGCGTTCAACCCGCAGCAGCAGGCCGACATCATCCGCAAGCAAGGTGGCTTCATCCCCGGGATCCGTCCGGGCCCCGCGACCGAGCGCTATCTCGCCAAGACGCTGAACCGCATCACCCTGCCCGGCTCTCTGTTCCTTGCTGTCATCGCGCTGGCGCCCCTGCTGGTCTTCGCGCTCTGGGACATCAGCCAGTTCCCGTTCGGCGGCACCGCGCTGCTGATCACGGTCGGTGTCGCGCTGGAGACGATGAAGCAGATCGACAGCCAGCTGATGATGCGGAACTACGAAGGGTTCCTGACCTGAGCGCCGCAGTCATGAAACGCGGGCCTCGACTCGTCCTCCTCGGCAAACAGGGTGCCGGCAAGGGAACGCAGGCGACGCGCCTCGGCGATCGGTACTGCATCACGCACGTATCGACCGGCGATCTCCTGCGCGAGGCGGCCGAGAAGGGAACGCCGGCCGGGCTCAAGGCCGCGCACTACATGAACAGCGGGGAGCTCGTTCCCGACGACATCGTCCTGGGCGTGGTGGAGGAGCAGTTCGCCGAGGGTGGGATGCTCGAGGACGGCTTCATCCTCGACGGCTTCCCGCGCAATCTGCACCAGGCGGAAGAGCTCGAGAAGCTGCTCGACGGCGAGCCGCTCCACGCCGTGATCAATCTCGACGTTCCCACCGAGATCGTGCTCGATCGCATCGCCGGCCGGCGGGTGTGCGAGGGCTGCGGCATGAACTACCACGTCAACATGCCCCCCAAGTCCGACTGGGCCTGCGACGAGTGCGGCGGCAGGGTCGTGCAGCGTGAGGACGACACCGAAGAGGCCGTCCAGCGTCGCCTCGAGCTCTACGAGGAGGTGACGGTCCCCATCATCGACTTCTATCGCGGGCTCGGGAAGCTCGTCGTCGTCGATGGCGTCGGCGAGGGGGACGAGGTGTTCGAGCGTCTCGTCAAGGTCGTCGACGACCGTTACCCGCCCGAGCAGCCGTGATCACGCGCAAGACACGTGACCAGATCGCGCTGATGCGACGCGCCGGCACGGTGGTGGCCGAGATGCACGAGCTGTGCATCCGGGCCGCCAAGCCCGGTGCCACCACCGCCGACGTCGACCGGGCCGCCCGCGAGGTCATCGAGCGGCGGGGCGCGCGCTCGAACTTTCTCGGCTACGGCAGCCCGCCGTTCCCCGGCGTGGTGTGCACGTCGCCGAACGAGGTGATCGTCCATGGCATCCCGGCCGACGACGTCGTGCTGGAGGAGGGCGACATCCTCTCCATCGACTGCGGAGCGATCATCGAGGGCTGGCACGCCGACGCCGCGGTGACGATCCCGGTGGGCGAGGTCGACGAGGAGTCGAAGCGTCTCATCGAGGTGACCCGCCGATCGCTGGAGGCGGCGATCGAGAACGTGGTGGAGGGCCGGCGACTCGGCGACGTCGGCGCCGCGGTCGAGCAGGTCGCCGAGGGCGGCGGGTTCTCCATCGTCCGGGAGTACGTGGGCCACGGGATCGGCACCGCGATGCACGAGGAGCCCCAGGTGCCCAACTACGGGCCTCCCAACCGCGGGCTGAAGCTGAAAGAGGGCCTGGTCCTGGCGATCGAGCCCATGGTGAACGCGGGCGGGGCCGAGACCGAGGTGCTGGCCGACGGCTGGACGGTCGTGACCCGGGACCGACGCCGGTCCGCCCATTTCGAGCACACCATCGCTGTCACCGCGAACGGGCCCGAGGTGCTCACCCTTCCGTGGTGAGCTAAACTCTCTGGTCGCCCCTGGGTGCGTTCCGCGGTGGTTCTACGCGCGCCCCGACCCCCGAGAGATTCCGAGAAGTTCAGTCCGACCGGCCGACCGAGTAGGTGGGAATCCTGGCAAAACCGAAGGACGACACGATCCTCGTCGAGGGCACGGTGGTCGAGCCGTTGCCCAACGCGATGTTCCGTGTCGAGCTCGAGAACGGGCACAAGGTGCTCGCTCACATCTCCGGGAAGATGCGGATGCACTACATCCGGATCCTCCCGGGAGATCGGGTGCAGGTGGAGCTCACGCCCTACGACCTCAGCCGGGGTCGCATCACCTACCGCTACAAGTAGGACCAGCAGTGAAGGTTCGTCCGTCCGTCAAGAAGATGTGCGAGAAGTGCAAGGTCATCCGTCGTCACGGTGTCGTGCGGGTGATCTGCCAGAACCCGCGCCACAAGCAAAGGCAAGGCTGAGGCCATGGCTCGTATCGCAGGAGTCGACATCCCGCGCGAGAAGCGGCTCGAAGTATCCCTCACCTACATCTATGGCGTGGGGCGCACGACCGCTCGTCAGGTCGCGGACTCGACCAACATCTCGCCCGACACGCGAGTGCGCGACCTGACTGACGAGGAGGTCGCGCGGCTGCGTTCGTACATCGACCAGGCGGTCAAGGTCGAGGGCGACCTTCGTCGCGAGGTCGCGCAGAACATCAAGCGCAAGCAGGAGATCGGCGCATACGCCGGCATCCGCCACCGGCGCGGCCTGCCGGTCCACGGGCAGCGCACGCGTACCAACGCCCGCACCCGCAAGGGTCCGAAGAAGACCGTCGCCGGCAAGAAGCGCGCCCGGAAGTAGCGCGAGGAAGCAGGTAGGAGAGCATGGCAAAGCCGGCCGCCGGCGGTCGTCGACCGAGACGGCGCGAGCGCAAGAACATCGCCTATGGCGTCGCGCACATCAAGTCGTCGTTCAACAACACGATCATCACGATCGCCGATCAGGAGGGCAACACCATCGCGTGGGCGTCCTCGGGCAACGTCGGCTTCAAGGGCTCACGGAAGTCCACGCCGTTCGCGGCGCAGCTCGCAGCCGAGACCGCCGCCCGTCGCGCGATGGAACACGGCGTGCGCAAGGTCGATGTCGTCGTGAAGGGCCCGGGCTCGGGCCGGGAGACGGCGATCCGTTCCATCCAGAACACCGGCATCGAGGTGGTCGGCATCAAGGACGTGACTCCGATCCCGCACAACGGCTGCCGCCCGCCCAAGCGGAGGCGGGTCTGATGGCCCGTTACACCGGAGCGGTCTGCAAGCTCTGCCGGCGCGAGCGGATGAAGCTGTTCCTCAAGGGCCCGAAGTGCGACACGATGCGGTGCCCGGTGGAACGCAAGCCCTACCCGCCCGGTCAGCATGGTCGCGGTCGAATCCGGGAGAGCGAGTACCTGCTCCAGCTGCGGGAGAAGCAAAAGGCGCGCCGCATCTACGGGCTGCTCGAGCGCCAGTTCCGGAACCTCTACGAGCTCGCGACCAAGCAGCCCGGGATCACGGGTGAGAACCTGCTCCGCATGCTCGAGCAGCGCCTCGACAACGTGGTCTTCCGCGCCAACTTCGCCGCCAGCCGGAGCCAGGCCCGCCAGTTCGTGCGCCACGGCCATGTCACCGTCAACGGCAAGAAGGTGACCGTCCCCTCATACCAAGTGCGCAAGGGTGACGTCGTCGAGATCGGTCAGAAGTCGCGCCAGATGATCGTGCTCCGCCACAACCTCGACACCCTCGACCGCGTCGTGCCCGCGTGGCTCGATGTCACCAGCAGCGACTTCCGCGCGACGGTGCACGATCTCCCGCTGCGCGAGCAGATCGACGTGCCCGTGCGCGAGCAGCTCATCGTCGAGCTGTACTCGAAGTAACCCCCGAACGAAGCGAGTTCTTTCATGCTCATCATCCAGCGTCCCGAAGTCGAAGCCGGCGAGCCCGAGGGCAATACCCAGCAGTTCACGATCTCGCCCCTCGAGCCCGGCTTCGGGCACACCCTCGGCAACAGCCTGCGGCGCACGCTGCTCTCGTCGATCCCGGGTGCAGCGGTCACCCAGGTGCGCTTCGACGAAGCGCTCCACGAGTTCGACGTCATCGCGGGCGTCAAGGAGGACGTCACCGACCTCATCCTGAACCTCAAGGACCTGGTGCTGCGCTGCGACTCCGAGGAAGCAGTCACGCTGCGGCTCGACAAGCGCGGTCCCGCCGACGTCACCGCCGGCGACATCCAGACGACCGCCGACGTCGAGATCCTCAACCGCGAGCTGCATCTGGCCACCGTGAACGCCAAGGGACGGCTCGCGCTCGATCTCACCGTCGAACAGGGCCGCGGCTACCTCTCGGCCGAGCGCAACAAGCGCACGTCGACGATCGGCGTGATCCCGGTCGACGCCATCTTCTCGCCCGTGCGGCGAGTTTCGTTCTCGGTCGAGCCGACCCGCGTCGAGCAGGCCACGAACTACGACAAGCTCACGCTCGAGATCGAGACCGACGGGTCGATCTCACCCCGCGACGCGTTGGCGTCGGCGGGCGACACGCTGCGGAACCTCGTGAGCCTGGTCGCGGAGATGTCGACCCAGCCCAAGGGGCTCGAGCTCGGGGAGGTGTCGCCGATCACCGCCGCGTCGCCCGACCTCGAGCTGCCGATCGAAGAGCTCGACCTCTCGGAGCGTCCCCGAAACTGCCTCAAGCGCGCCCGGGTCGACACCATCGGCCAGCTGGTGCAGAAGACCGAAGACGACCTGTTGGCGATCACCAACTTCGGGTCGAAGTCGCTCGAAGAGGTGCTGCAGAAGCTCGACGAGCGCGGGCTGTCGCTTCGGGTCAAGGAGTAGGAGCGGACGATGCCCGCTCCGCGCAAGGGCCCGCGGCTCGGGGGCGACCCCGCGCACCAGCGCCAGATCCTCGCCAATCTTGCTGCCAGCCTGTTCGAGGCGGGTGCGATCGTCACCACGGTGTCGCGGGCGAAGGCGCTGCGACCGTACGCGGAGCGGCTCATCACCAAGGCGAAGAAGGGTGGCGTGCACCAGCAACGTCAGGTCGTCGCTCGCATCCACGACCAGCGCGCCACCCACAAGCTGTTCGCCGAGATCGCCCCGCGGTACGAGGACCGCAACGGCGGCTACCTGCGGATCCTCAAGCTCGGCCCTCGTCCCGGCGATCAGGCCCCGATGGCGCGCATCGAATTGGTGTAGTTCCGATGGCGGCTCGCCCGCGGCGGCAGGAGCCCGGGCGATCGTTCCTCCTCATGCGTCGCTCTCGCTCGGCGTGCGGCGGCCCTTCGGGCCGCGAACATGCCATTCGCTTCGCTCCAAAATCGTCGTCACGACCCCCCGGGCCCCTACCTCTTCCGGGTTGTCGTTTCTCATGCCTCGCTCGATGACACTTTTCGACGCGACTCCTGAGCCGCCGATTCGTCGGACGCGGTGCACACTCGTACTCGCGTACGAGGGGACAGAATTTCACGGGTTCGCGGCCCAGCCATCGGTGCGGACGGTCGAGGGCGAGCTCACCCAGGCGCTCGGGCGCATCTTGCGCGCTGCTCCCGCGAACTTGGCGTGCGCTGGCCGTACTGACGCCGGGGTGCATGCGTGGGGCCAGGTCGTTTCTTTCGATGCCGACATGGAGGTCGAGACCGAGCGACTGCGCGACGCCGTGAACGGCATGCTCGCGCCCGAGGTCGTCGTGCGCGATGCGGAGCTCGTCGACCCCGACTTCGACGCCCGGCGCTCCGCTCGGTGGCGGCACTACCGCTACACGATCGTGAATCGACCGGCCCCCGACCCGTTCCTCGCCCGCTACGCGTGGTGGGTCGCGGCGCCGCTCGACCTCCACGCGCTGCATCTCGCTGCCGACCCGTTCGTGGGCGAGCACGACTTCGCGGCGTTCTGCCGGCGGGGGTCCGAGGGCTCGAGGTCGGTGCGCCGGGTGCTCGAGTCCCGCTGGAAGGACCTCGGTGATGGCGTGCTCCAGTACGAGATCCGGGCCAATGCGTTCTGCTGGCAGATGGTGCGCTCGATCGTGGGCACGCTCGTCGAAGCGGGCACCGGCAAGCGCCGTCCGGGCGAGATCACGTCGATCCTTCGTTCGAAGGACCGCGCGCACGCGGGAGCCGTCGCCCCACCGCATGGCCTGTGCCTGTGGGAGGTCGGTTACAGCTCCTAGGGGCTCTCGGACGTCCCGGTGACATCGGCATTCGCGCGGGCGCTACGCGCGAGACTCGCCCTTCCTTGACCCACGGTCGGGGCAGGTGGCCTCGACGTGCGGCGGTGCGAAGGATCGGGTCCGTGATCACGCTGGCTCTCGGGTGGGTGTTGTTGCTCGCCGTCGGCGGGACGATCGGGCTCGCGATCATGCGGCTCGTCGACGTCGAGATCGACGACCAGCCGGACCGCTGGATCGTCGCCGCGTGGTTCGGCGTCACCGCGCTCGGTGCCGTCCTCCTGGCCGCGTCCATCGTCGTGGCGCT
>JAPSGP010000295.1 GCA_031177445.1 Acidimicrobiia bacterium | reverse complement strand
CCGGCCACGGCCGTCTCTGGTCTCACCGAAGATCGACAGCGTGGCCAGCATGTGCTGCTCGGCGTCATCGAGCAGTCCGACACTCCATTCGACGGTCGCACGCAGGGTGCGTTGACGCTCGGGAAGATCGACGGGACCGGTCCCCAACGCGTCGAGGCGTCTTCCGAGTCGATCGAGCAGCGCGGCGGGTTCGAGCAATCGGGTGCGAGCCGCCGCGAGCTCGATGGCGAGCGGCAGACCATCGAGACGTCGACAGATCTCCACGACGGCCGCCGCGTTGTCCTCGGTCAGGGCGAAGTCGTAGCGGACGGCCTGCGCTCGATCGACGAACAGCTGCACAACGGGCAGTGACGCCACATCGGCGAGCGGCGGGCGCTCTGTGTGCGCCGGGACCGCCAGCGGGCGGACAGGGTATTCCCGCTCGGCCCGGAGCCTGAGCACGGTACGGCTCGTGGCGAGGATCTCGAGATCGGGACAGCGGGCGAGTAGCTGGTCGAGCTCTGCTGCAACGCTGACGACCTGTTCGAGGTTGTCGAGCACCAGCAGCGTCGGCACTTCCGCTTCCGCGAAGTGGTCGACGAGGACGTCGAGGGGCGAGCGGGCGCCGTCGAGCGCGGCGCCCACCGCGGCCGCGATGCGTGGGAGCGCCAGGTCGGGTTGCGCGATCGAAGCGAGTGCGACAAACACCGTCTCGTGCGAGGAACGATCGTCGACTTGTTCGGCCACGGCGATCGCCAGCCGCGTCTTGCCGACGCCGCCGGGGCCCGTGAGCGTCACGAACCGCGCGCCCGGCGTCACGAGCAGCTTCGAGACCTCAGCGATCTCGTATTCGCGCCCCATCAACGACGTCGACGTCGCCGGCAACGTGCGAGGGATTCGGCGTTCGCTGGTCGACGCAGTCGACTCCGAGGTGCCGGCTCGGCGGACCGAGGACGCGAACCGCTCGCTCAGCAGCAGGGCGAGGTCGTCCCGAACCAGGCGGCCGAGCTCCCGCGGACTGCGGAACGACCGGTATGAGTCGGTCCCTTCTGACTGGAGCTCCTCGATCATGGCGGTCAGTCGAGGTTCGCGCTCGGGCGCCGGAGTCTTGACGTACAGCAGGCGCGGGATCGAGTGGGAAAGGCGGAACTCGTCCTCCAAGCCGGAGATGTCCATGTCCGGCCCGATCCACCCGTAGCGCTGCCAGTACAGGCCGACGAAGACGTCGGACTGCGCGAGGTAGGCCCGGTACAGCTCGCGCGGCGGGTGAGGTCGAGCGCCCAGCTCGAACAGCACCGGCGTGAGCCCGAGTGCCGACACGGCACGGGCCACCGCGGCGCGCTCGTCGGCGAGCTCGGCCAGCGTCGAGCTCACGAACACGCGCAGACGCTGGTCCGGCGTCCGGATGGCGGTGTCCGGCTGCTCCTCAGTCATCGCCGCCTTCAGACACGGACTACAGATCCGGCAGCTTGAGGGCGAGGTTGGGGTACTCGATGCCGCCGTCGACTTCCAGCACCTTGCCGGTGATGTAGCTGCCGGCGTCGGAGGCGAGGTAGAGCGCCGCCAGGGAGATGTCGGTCGGGTCGCCGAGCCGCTTGAGTGGCGTCTTGGCCACCATCTCTTCCCGGATGGCGTCGTTCGTGAGCACGATCTCGAGCGCCGAGGTCGCGACCGAGCCGACCGCGATCGCGTTCACGCGGATCTTCGGCGCCAGGTCCATGGCGAGGAGCCGGGTCATGTGGGCGAGCGCGCCCTTTGCGGTGCCGTAGGCGACGAAGCCGCGATCGGTGAGTCGCCCCATCGCCGACGAGATGTTCACCACGCTCCCGCCGCCGACCTCGAGCATGTGGGGCACCGCCAGCTGGGTGAGGGTGAACGCGGTGGTCACGTTGAAGTGGAACGCGCCCTCGAAGGCGCGCTCGCTCGTGTCGAGGAAGGGCTGCGGCATCGAGCCGCCTGCGTTGTTCACGACGATGTCGATCCGGCCGAGCTCGCCGATCGTCTGCTCGACCAAGCCAGACAGGTTGCTGGTGTCGCTGACATCGCACGGGACCACGAGGGCGCGCGGACCGAGCTCCTGCACGGTCGCCGCGACCGCGTCGAGCTGTTCCTTCGTGCGCGCCGCCAGCACGACGTCGGCGCCGGCCTCGGCCATCGCCACCGCGCAGGCGGCGCCGATGCCGCGTCCCGCGCCGGTCACGACCGCGACCCTTCCCTTGAGCGAGAACCGATCCAGCAGCATGTTTGGTTCTTATCACGGCCGGGAGGCGGGCCCACCGGGACCGTCCGTATGCTCGGGTCGGTGGACAGGCCGAAGGACTGGGTCGAACGCATGTCGCGCGGTGAGCGCACGGAGGCCGTTCCCGCAGCCACGGTCGTGCTCCTGCGTGACCGGACCGGAGGCGGGATCGAGACGCTGATGGTGCGGCGGAACTCGAAGCTCGCCTTCGCCGGCGGCATGTGGGTCTTCCCGGGCGGCCGGGTCGATCCCGGCGACATCCCCGAGAATGGCGACGAGCTCGAAGCCGCGCGGCGAGCCGCGGCCCGTGAGGCGCGCGAAGAAGCGGACCTGACCGTCTACGCGGACGCGATGGTCCCGTTCGCGCATTGGGTGCCGCCACCGCAGGCACCGAAGCGGTTCGCCACGTGGTTCTTCATGGGACGTGCGCCAGTCGGCGCGGTCACCGTCGACGGCGGCGAGATCCACGACCATCGCTGGCTCGAGCCTGCTGACGCGCTCGACCGGCGCGACGCGGGCGAGATCGAGCTCGCCCCGCCGACGTGGATCACGCTGCACCGCTTGGCGCAGTTCGACGACGTCGCCAGCGCGGTGGCCGACGCCGCGGCCCGACAGCTCGAGTTCTTCGAGACCCACGTCGCCCGGGTCGAGGGTGGCATCGCCGCGCTGTGGGCGGGTGATGCGGGCTACGAGACCAGCGATCCCGACGCACCGGGCTCGCGCCACCGGCTCTACATGGTCGAGTCGGGATGGCGCTACGAGCGAGAGCACGACGACGAGGAGGCACAGTGAAAGGGCTCGTGTACGACGGCGAGAAGGCGGCGATCCGCGATCACCTCGAAGTGCGTGACCCCGGGCCCACCGAGGTCGAGGTGCGCATCGTCGCTGCGGGCCTGTGCCACAGCGACCTGAGCGTCATCGACGGCACGATCCCGTGGCCCGCGCCGGCGGTGCTCGGCCACGAGGGCGCCGGGATCGTCGAGCGCACCGGCTCCGCGGTCACGCACGTGCAGCCCGGCGACCGGGTCGTGCTGCACACGCTCGCGAGCTGCGGGATGTGCAAGTTCTGCAACACCGGCCGCCCCGCGTGGTGCCGCCGCAGCATCGGCAACGCCAGCCAGCCGTTCACGCTCGACGGCGAGCCGGCGTGGAACTTTGCCGCCGCGTCGTACTTCGCCGAGCGCACGGTGGTGCAGGCCGGCCAGTGCGTGCCCATCGGCGACGACATCCCCCTCGAGTCCGCCTGCCTCATCGGCTGCGGCGTCCTCACGGGTGTCGGCTCGGTGTTCAATCGCACCGAGCTCGGGCTCGGCGACACCGCCGTCGTCTTCGGTGTCGGCGGGGTCGGCCTGAACGTGATCCAGGCATGCAAGGTCAAGGGCGCGCAACGCATCATCGCCATCGACACGGTGGCCGAGAAGCAGGCCCAGGCCCGGCTCTTCGGTGCCACCGACTTCGTGGTCGCGGGCGCCGGGGTGGACAGCGTCGCCGCGGTGCGCGAGCTGCTCCCGTACGACGATGAGCAGGTGACCGGCCCGTTCGGCGCCGGCGGGGTGGACTACGCCTTCGACTGCGTGGGCCACCCCGAGGTCCTGAACGCCGCGCTCGAGATGCTCGACTGGGGCGGCACCGCGGTCGTCATCGGCGTTCCCGCACCGACTGCGACCGTGCCCGCCCGCATCGGCAACTTCACCCACGTCGAGCGCAACCTCATCGGCTCGCGCGCGGGCTCGCACCGCCCCCACTACGACATCCCGCTCATCGTCGACCTCTACCGCCAGGGCGAGCTCAAGCTGGACGAGCTGGTGACGCAGACGTACGAGCTCGACGACTGGCAGTCGGCCGTGCACGACCTCGAGGCGGGCAAGCTGGCGCGCGGCGTCCTGCAGGTGTCGGACGCCTAGCCGCATGCGCGCGGTACGCAAGAAGAACGGAGCTGTCGAGACGGTCGAGGTACCGCCTCCGGCCGGCGCCGGCGCGCGCGTCCGCGTGCGGGCGTCCGGCATCTGCGGCTCGGATCTCCACATGCTCGCCTGGGAGTCGCCGCTGACGCTCGGGCACGAGGTGGCCGGCCATCTCGACGACGGGACGCCGATCGCCGTGTGTCCGCTGGCGCCGTGCGGC
>JAPSGP010000585.1 GCA_031177445.1 Acidimicrobiia bacterium | reverse complement strand
GCCAACGCGGCGGTCGGCACCGTGTTCGCGTTCGAGCTGACCGGCGCGATCGCCGCCGAACCGGTCACCTTCACCGTCGCCGGGCCCGACGGCAGCTCGTTCACGGGACCACCCCACCCCGCGTCGCCTGAAGGGCTCGTGACCGCCAGCTACCGCAGCGCCGGCGATCCGCCGGGGACGTACACCGTCACCGCGACAGGCGAGCGTGGCACTTCGGTCGTCGCGAGCTTCGACGTTGAGCCGATGTGACGGGCGCTGCGCGATCCGCTCGCGCTGATCGATCCCATGGCAGTGCCCACCGTGAACGCTGAGGTGACCGACTCGATCGACTAGGGACGCAGCTCGTCCACCTTCACGACCCTGCAGCGCGGCGTCCCCGGTGCGACCTCGGGCAGCAGGAAGCGCCAGAAGATCGACCCCCGGCGATGGCCGACGGTGTCGAGCCAGTTCGGCACCCCGGGGTCACGCTCGCTGATGACGATGCGATACGAGCCGTCGGGCTCGAGGGCGATCTGGCGGTCGTTCAGCGAGATGCGATGCGTGCGGTACTCCAGCGTCTGCATGTGGACGTTCCACAGCATGACGTTGGTGAACCGGCTCGGCGGGATGGTCCCCTCCATCACGAGCGCCTCGTCCGGCCCCAACTCGAACGACCCGGTCGAGTAGAAGATGTCGACGGCGCCGGCGACCTTCTCGCCGGTCGCCCGGAAGTTGAACGGGGTGCCGACCGTGTTCGGCTCGTTCGACACGAACTCGATCTGCGCCGGCGCGCCGAACACACGCAGCCCGAGCGTGTTCGCCTTCAGCATCGCGGTCGCATCCTCGATGCGCGCCGCGAGCGCGTCGTCGGTGAGCGGAGGCGAGGGTGCGACCGGCTCGAGCGGTTCGATGTCGAGCTCGACGAAGATCGACGGGTCGTTCTGGGCTGACACCTCGCGACCGAAGTAGTTGCGAACGATCACCAGGCGGGCATCCGGGTCGAGGCGGATCCAGTTGCCGTGATGCTCGTCGGCACTGAGGATCAGCTCGAACGAGCCGTCCGGGGCGAAGTCGATCGCATCGTCGTTCAGATCGGTGAGCACGGGGCCGCCGAAGCCGCCGGTCGGGTCGACGCCGTGGATCGTGAACGAGATGTAGTCCTGCTCCTTGCGCCGCCCGCGAACGCGATACGAGCGGTCGCCCCGGATGATGGCCTGGTGGTAGATCGAGTCGGGGTTGTCGCCGAGGAACTTCCGGGCCGGCGAGACGATCAGCGAGAACCGGGGCCGCTCCCGGTCGCCTTCGACGAGCAACTCGTCGACATGGGACACCACCTGGAGCGCGTAGGAGTAGCCCTCGAGCACTTCGGTCTCGTCCCGGTGGCGCGCCTCGTTCTGGACGTAGTCGTCGCGGATCTCCGCGAGCGCGCTGAGCAGCCCGTCAAACGCCGCGGTGGTCCGTGGTGCTCGGGTCATCGTCGTCTCCCCCTGGGTCGGCTGCCGTCGCGTCGGAACAATCCGATACACACTGTAACGACAAGGGCCTAGGCTCGTCCCGTGGCCGGGATGCCGTACGCCCGTCCGGACTGGGTCCGGCGGCTCAACGCCATGGGACCGAGCGTGGGGGGCGCGGCGGCCATGGTCGGGCTCGACGCCGACGAGCTGATCGAGGCCGCTCGCGGCGGTACCGGGCTCGACGACTTCGGCGAGCCGGGATGGGAGGAGCCGTTCCGCCGACTCGTCCACGCGCTCGA
>JAPSGP010000073.1 GCA_031177445.1 Acidimicrobiia bacterium | reverse complement strand
AGGAACGCCGTTCCACCTGGGCGATGACTGCCGCGTCCAGGCCGGCACCGGCGTGGAACAGGAATCGCCGGCCGTTGGCGACGCCGAGCCCGATCCGCCGAAGGGTCCGGCGCGCCAGCGACCGTACGAGCTGTTCGGCCGCCTCGACCGGGTCGTCGACGACCCCGATGCTGCGCGCGAACACATTGGTGGACCCGCCGGGAAGCGGCGCCAGCGCGGTCGCGGTCCCGGCGATGCCGTCGGCGGTCTCGTTCAGCGTCCCGTCGCCGGCCAGGACCGCCACGACCTCGACGTGATCGAGGGCTGCGCCGCGTGCGAGGCGGGCGGCATGACCGCGGCGGGAGGTCTCGGCGACCTCGAGCTTGTGCTCGGCGCCGAGCACGCGCTGGATGAGCACGCGTCGGCGCGCGGTGACCGAGGACGCGGTCTCGTTCACGATCAACAGCACCCGCACGTCGGCACCGTACTGGGTCGATTCCGTACGATCGGCCGGTGTCCACCGGACAGCGCGGACTTCGCCTCCTCACGGCCGAAATCGTCGAATGCCGTGCCTGCCCGCGTCTGGTCACGTGGCGCGAGCAGGTGGCGCGCGAGAAGCGGAGCGCCTTCCGTGACGAGGAATACTGGGGCCGGCCGGTGCCCGGATTCGGTGATCCGAAGGCGCGCCTGCTCGTCGTCGGGCTGGCGCCGGCGGCCCACGGCGGGAACCGCACTGGCCGCATCTTCACCGGTGATCGTTCGGGGGACTGGCTGTTCGGCGCGTTGCATCGCGCCGGCTATGCGAACCAGCCGACGTCGGTCCATGCCGACGACGGGCTCCAGCTCGACGACGCGTACATCGCAGCGGCGGTCCGGTGCGCGCCGCCCGCGAACAAGCCGACGCCGGACGAGCGCGATCGCTGCCTGCCGTACCTCGTGCGAGAGCTCGAGCTCCTCGAGCATGTCGCCGTGATCGTCGTGCTGGGGAAGTTCGCGTACGACGCCACCGCACGCGTGCTGGCGCAACTCGGTGCGCCGATGCCGTCACCGCGCCCGCGCTTCACGCACGGCGTCGAGGTGCGCACCGCCCGTGCCACCGTCGTGGGTTGCTTCCACCCCAGTCAGCAGAACACGTTCACGGGCAAGCTCACCGAGGCCATGCTCGACGCGGTCTTTGCCCGCGCCCGAGCGCTGGGCGAGTTCAGATGAGAGCCAAGATCTCGCCCGCCGCGTACACCACCGCGATCGTGCCGAGCACGATGCCGACCGCGAGCCGCAGCGCCTGATCGGACGCGCGGATGGCGAGGTGGGCGCCGAGCTGGGCGCCCGGGATGACGCCGATCGACAGTGGGATCGCGAACGACCACACGACATTGCCCAGGAAGGCGTGCGTGATCGTTCCGGGCACCGCGAGCACGCCGACGCAGACCAGCGATGTTGCGACCGCCTCCTTGATGGTGAGGCGGATCCACCCGATGAACACCGGGACCATCAGGATGCCGCCGCCGACGCCGAGGAGCCCGCTGATCCCGCCGGCGGCGAGTCCGGTCACGCCGAGGCGCCAGCGTTGATCGCGCCGCGGTTCGGGGTACGCCGCGCACGGCTCGGGATGCGCTTCGAGATCGGCGGTCGGTGTGACGAGGTCGCCGACGGGGTCTTCGATGCCGATGGTCGCCGGCTCCTGCACAGGCGCGGGCGGGCGAGCGGTGCGATATGCGGTGAAGCCCAGCAATGCTGCGGTCACGATCATCAGCACGTGACCGTCGCCGGGGACGACATCGGACAGGAGCGCACCGCCCACCGCCGCGACCACTCCGGCGCTGGAAGTCCACAGCGCGACGCGACCGATGATGAGCCCCTCGCGCCGGTATCGCAGCGAGCCACTGGCGGCCGACGGCAGGATCGACGGGAGGGTCGACCCCACCCCCTCGAGCGGAGTCGCGCCAAGCGCGCGGATCGCCGGGGTCGAGACGACTGCTCCTCCGACGCCGAACATGCCCGAGAGCACGCCCGTCCCGAAACCGGCGACGAGCGTCAGGATCGTGCGCCACGGCTCCGACACGAAAGCAGGCTAACGCTCGGCGTGCCTCGTACTTCGATGGATAGCATGCGCGCATGACTGCGGACGCGCGACTGCGCGGGGTCTACATCCCACTCATCACTCCGTTCGCCAGCGACGGCTCGGTCGCGATCGACGCGGTGGAACGGCTCTGCCACGAGTACCTGCAGGCGGGCGCGACCGGCATCGTGGCACTCGGGACCACCGGCGAGTCCACCGCGCTCGATGCCGACGAGAAGCGAGCGGTCATCGCGGCGTGCGCGAGCGTCTGCGCCGAGCGGTCGGCTCAGCTCATCGTCGGCGCCGGGACGAACAGCACGCGATCGACGATCGCGGCAGTTCGCGAGCTCGCCGGTACGCCGGCGCTGGTCGCGACCCTCGTCGTCGTGCCGTACTACGTGCGCCCGAGCGAAGCCGGCATCGTGGCGCACTACCGGGCGGTGTCGGCCGAGAGCCCCGTCCCGATCGTGATCTACAACATCTCCGCTCGCACGGGGCGGCACCTGAGCGCGGCGAACGTGCTCGAGCTGGCGAAGCTGCCGAACTTTGCCGGCGTCAAACACGCGCCCGCGAGCCTCGACGACGACACGCTCGAGCTCCTGCGGCTCACGAACCCGGTCGACGGTTTCGCAGTGCTGGGCGGGACCGACACGTTCCTGTTCCCACTGGTGCTGATGGGTGGTACCGGCACCATCTGCGCCAGCGCGCACGTGTGCACTGAGCGCTTCGTCGAGATGATCGAGTGCGGACTCGCCGGCAAGGTCGACGAGGGGCGTGCCCATGCCGAGGCGCTGCTCCCGGTCACGCAGTCCTTGTTCGCCGAGCCCAACCCGGCCGTCTTCAAGGCAGTGCTCCACGCGCAAGGTCGGATCCCGACACCCGACGTGCGTCTCCCCCTCGTGAACGCATCGGCTCGATCCGTGGAGGCCGCGCTCGGCGCGATACAACGGGCTTCGTGAGTCGACGGGCCGCGTGGGTCCTGCTGGCGGCGGCGGGCTGGACGTTCTTCATCTGGATCACCCGGATCGCCAACATCCTTGGCGACGACGACCGCTCGGCCGGCTTCAAGGTCGTGCACGTCGTCCTGGCGCTGGTCTCCGTGGCCTTCGCCACCGCCATCGCCGTCATCGGCTACCGAGCGCTCCGGGAGCGACAGCCCTCTTCGTGACACTCGTCACCTTTCGATACGACACGGTTGCGTTTCGTAATTCGCGGGGTATAGAACGACGAATTGCGAAACGACCGGGTATCGGAAGGGCGGGTGCCGGAAAGGGCCGCATGGGAGTCGACGAGAAGGCGCACGAACGGCGGTGGTGGATCCTCGCCGTCCTCTGCTTCAGCCTGCTCATCATCGTGCTGGACAACTCGATCCTGAACGTCGCGGTGCCGACCCTCGCCAAGCCTCGGAGTCAGGGTGGGCTCGACGCCTCGAACAGCCAGCTCCAGTGGATGATCGACTCCTACACGCTGGTGTTCGCCGGGTTGCTGCTCACGGCCGGCGCGCTCGGCGACCGCTTCGGTCGACGGGGCGCGCTCCAGGTCGGCATGGTGATCTTCGGCATCGGGTCAGTGGCCTCGGCGCTCGCCAACAGCGCCGGCCAGCTCATCGCCACCCGCGCGCTCATGGGCATCGGTGGCGCCTTCATCATGCCGGCCACACTCTCGCTCATCACGAGCGTGTTCGAAGGCAAGGAGCGCGGCCGCGCGATCGCCATCTGGGCGGGGGTCGCCGGGCTTGCCGTGGCCATCGGCCCGCTGACGGGCGGGTTCCTGCTCGAGCACTTCTACTGGGGATCGATCTTCCTCGTGAACGTGCCCATTGTCGTGATCGGGCTGAGCGCGGGCCTGCTCATCATGCCCACGTCCAAGGACCCCACCGCGCCCAAGCTCGACCTGGTCGGCGCCGGTCTGTCGATCGCCGGGCTGGTCACGCTCGTCTACGCGCTGATCGAGGCGCCGGACAGCGGGTGGGGGAGCTCCACCACCCTGGGCGCGTTCGCAATCGCGGCGGTGGTGCTGGCGGCGTTCTTCTTGTGGGAGCGGCGCAGCTCGCACCCGATGCTCGACCTGAACTTCTTCAAGAACCCACGGTTCACGGCGGCGAGCGCCGGCATCTCGCTCATCTTCTTCGCCATGTTCGGCACGATCTTCCTGCTCACCCAGTACCTGCAGTTCGTGCTCGACTACAGCCCGCTCGAAGCCGGGATCCGGCTGTTGCCGATGGCGCTCACGATGATGATCGTGGCTCCGCTGAGCGCCCGGATCGTCGAGCGGATCGGGACAAAGGTCGTGGTGGCCAGCGGGTTGGCGATCGTATCGGTGAGCCTGGCCCTGATGACACAGCTCGAGGCGACCACGGGCTACGAGAACATCTTCTGGCGCCTGATGCTCATGGCGATCGGCATGGGACTCACCATGGCCCCGGCGACCGAGTCGATCATGGGCTCGCTGCCGCTGGCCAAGGCAGGCGTCGGCTCGGCGGTGAACGACACGACGCGCCAGGTCGGTGGTGCGCTCGGCGTCGCGATCATCGGCAGCGTGCTGTCGTCGAGCTACGGGTCGAGGGTCGACGACGCGATCGCCGGGCAGCCGGTCCCACCAGGGGTCGCGGACAGCGTGAAGGATTCGCTGGGGTTCGCGCTGGAGACCGCGACGCGCCTGGGCGGGCCCGCCGGAGAAGCGCTGGCGAACACCGCCCGCACGGCGTTCGTCGACGGCATGCACTACGGCCTGCTCGTCGGTGCCGCAGCCACGCTCGTGGGCGCGATCGTCGCCTTCCTCTGGTTGCCGGCCCATGCGCCGCGCCGGCCCGAGGCGCTCGAAGCCGAATACGAGGCCGAGCGCGGTGAGCTCGAGGAGGCGGTGGCATCGCCGTGACCCCGGATCTCGAGACCGAGGCAGTCGTCCGCACGCTCGGACGGCCGCGCAGCCCCGAGGCGGACGATGCGATCCGCGCCGCCGCGGTCGAGCTCTTCTCCGAGCACGGGTTCGAGGGGCTGAGCGTCGACGAGGTCGCGGCGCGCGCCGGGGTCAGCAAGGCGACCATCTATCGCCGCTACCCGTCCAAGGTCGACCTCGTGGTCGAGGCGGCGAGCTGTCTCGCGGAGCAGTCCGCGGTGAACGTCGACACCGGCAACCTTCGTGACGACCTGCGGGGCTACGCCCGCGGGATGGTGAAGAAGCTGAAGGGAACCGCCGTCGGGCGGATGATGCCGGTGATGGTGTTCGAGACCCGGCGCTACCCCGAGCTCGACCAGGGCTACCGGCGGTTCATCGCCGACCGCCGCGCACGCATGCGCGAGACTCTGCAGCGTGCGATCGACCGGGGCGAGCTGCCTGCCGGCACCGACATCGACCTGATGGGCAGCATGATCGTGGGGCCGATCTTCCACCGGTACCTGGTGAGCCGCGAGCCGATGACCGACGCCTTTGCTGACTCCCTCGCCGACGCGGTGCTGCGCGCGTTTACTGTCGGCGTGTGACCCGGGCTGCGCGGACGCTCTACGTCCTGCGCCACGCCAAGTCGAGCTGGGACGAGCCGGTCGCGGATCACGATCGCGGCCTCGCGCCGCGAGGCCGCCGGTCACTCCGCCGCATGGCGGAGTACCTGGACGGCAGCGGCACGCGTCCCGAGCACGTTCTGTGCTCGTCGGCACGCCGTGCCGTCGACACCCTCGAACCGCTGCTGGCGTCGCTCGGCAACCCAGCGGTGAGCGTCGAGGACGACCTCTACGGCGCGTCGGCGCCGCAGCTCGCCGACCGGCTCCGACTCGTCGAGGTGCCGGTCGCGTCGGTCATGGTCGTCGGCCACAACCCCGGCCTGCAGGACCTGATCCTCGCCCTCGCTGGTGAAGGCGACGACCTCGATACCGTGCGAGCCAAGTTCCCGACCGCGGCGCTCGCCACTCTCGAGCTCGATCGCCGCTGGGCCGACCTCGCGTCCGGCTCCGCCCGACTCGTCTCCGTCGTCAGGCCACGGGATTTGTGACTACAGGTCTGCGAACGCAGCCGCGAGGAGTTGCGCCTGCTCGCGTTCGTGGATGGTGGCGCTGCCCGACGCCGGGCTCGCGCTCTCCTCGCGAGCGATGTGCCGGAGCTCGGCCCGGTCCCGCAGGATCCGGTGCAGGCGCGCGTGCACGAAGAACCAGGCACCCATGTTGGCCGGCTCTTCCTGCGCCCAGTACACCTCGTGCGCGTTGGGATAGGAGTCGAGCAGGGAGATGATCTCGTGCTCGGGCCAGGGATAGAGCTGCTCGACCCGGACGACCGCAGCCGGTGCGCGCCGCTCGTCGCGCTCGTCCATCAGCTCGTGGCCGATCTTGCCGGTGCACAGGATGACCCGGCGCACGGCATCACGGTCGAGCTCTCCGCGGTCGTCGAGCGTGAGCTCGAAGTGGCCGTTCGTGAAGGCTGACACTGGTGACTTCGAATGCGGCATCCGGAGGTACTTCTTCGGAGTGAAACAGACGAGGGGCACGTGGCGGGTCGTGTTCGCCTGCCGGCGCAGCACGTGGAAGTACTGCGCTGCTGTCGACGGGTACGCGACTCGCAGGTTGTCGTCGGCGCACAAGGTGAGGAAACGCTCCATGCGGGCACTCGAGTGCTCCGGCCCCTGGCCCTCGAAGCCGTGCGGGAGCAGCAGGCCGACGCTGCTGTGCTGGCCCCATTTGTCCTCGGCCGCGACCACGAACTGGTCGAGAATGATCTGGGCACCGTTGACGAAGTCGCCGAACTGCGCCTCCCAGAGTACGAGCGCGTCGGGGTTGGCGACCGAGTAGCCGTACTCGAACCCCATGGCGGCGTACTCGGAGAGCACGGAGTCGTAGGGCATGAACGGCGCCTGCTCGTCGCTCAGGTGCGCGAGCGGGATGTACTCCTTCTCGGTCGCCGAGCAGATGACCACGTCGTGACGCTGGCTGAACGTGCCGCGCCGCGTGTCCTGTCCCGCCAACCGCACCAGCGTCCCCTCCAGGACCAGCGACCCGAACGCGAGCGATTCGGCGAGCGCCCAGTCGATCTCGTCCTTGTCGAACGCGACCATGTGGGCCTGGAGGAGGCGGTCGAGCTTGGGATTCACCTCGAATCCCTCGGGCCGCCGCAGCAGACCGTCGACCACCCGCCGCAGGGTTGCCTTGTCGACGCTCGTGTCGATGAGCGCCGACTGCTCGGCGGTGCTGATCTGGGTTTCCGGGTCGGCCGACGACTGCGGCGCCGGCGCGCGATCTGGGTCGGGCGGCGCGCTGCGATGGGTCTCGGCGAAGGCGGCGTCGAGGCGGGCCCGGAAGTCGGCGGCCGCCTCGTCGACCTCGTCCTGGGTGAGGTCGCCCCGCCGGACGAGCTGCTCGGTGTACAGCGTGCGCGGCGACCCGTGATCGCCGATGAGCTCGTACATCCGGGGTTGTGTGAACGCGGGCTCGTCGGCCTCGTTGTGCCCGTAGCGGCGGTAGCAGATGAGGTCGACGACGACGTCCTTGTGGAACGCCTGGCGGAACGCGAACGCCAGCCGCATCACTCGCACGGCGGCTTCGGGGTCGTCGCCGTTCACGTGGAAGATCGGCGCCTGCACCATCTTGGCGACGTCGGTGGCGTAGACCGTCGAGCGGCCCGAAGCCGGTGGCGTGGTGAACCCGACCTGGTTGTTGATCACCAGGTGCACGGTGCCACCGACGTCGTAGCCCGGGACCTCGGACAGGTTGAACGTCTCTGCGACGACGCCCTGTCCCGCGAACGCGGCGTCACCGTGCAACAGAACGGGCAGCACGTCGAACCCGGACTCGTCGCCGAGCAGGTCCTGCTTGGCGCGCGCCATGCCCTCGACGACCGGGTCGACCGCCTCGAGATGGCTCGGGTTCGAGGCGAGGCTGACGACGATCTCGTTGCCATCGGGCGACTGGTGCTTCCCGGACGCGCCGACGTGGTACTTCACGTCGCCCGAGCCCTGCGCAGACATCGGGTCGAGCTCGCCCTCGAACTCGCGGAAGATCTGCTCGTAGGACTTGCCCACGACGTTGGCGAGCACGTTGAGCCGGCCCCGATGGGACATGCCGAGGACGGCCTCGTGCAGCCCGTCGTCAGCCGCGGCCGACAGCACCGCGTCGAGCATGGGGATCACGGTCTCGGCACCCTCGAGGCTGAAGCGCTTGTGGCCGAGGTACTTGGTGTGTAGGAAACGCTCGAACGCCTCCGCCGCGTTGAGGCGCTCGAGGACCCGGCGCTTGTCGTCGAGTGCCATGTCGCCCGAGACGCCTTCGACGTGCTGCTGGATCCAGGCCTTCTGCTCCGGCTCCTGGATGTGCATGTACTCGACGCCGATCGTGCGCGCGTAGGCGTCGCGGAGCACGCCCATGATCTCGCGCAGCCTCATCACCGGATTCCCGGCGAGCCCGCCGGTGGGGAACTCGCGGTCGAGGTCCCAGATCGTGAGGTCGTAGTGGTTGATGTCGAGCTCGGGATGCGTCTTCGGGTCGCGCTGTCCGAGCGGGTCGAGGTTGGCGATGAGGTGTCCGCGCACCCGGTACATGTTGATGAGCTGCTGCACGTGCACCGCCTTGTCGGTGGCGGCGAAGGCCTCCTCGCGCGGGCTGACGTCGACGCTCCAGCGCGCCGGCTCGTACGGCACCTCGACGCTGTGGAAGATGTCGTCATAGAACTCGTTCCCGCCGAGCAGCAGATCGTGCACGACCGACAGGAAGCGCCCGCTCTCCGCGCCCTGGATGACGCGGTGGTCGTAGGTGCTCGTGAGCGTGATGGTCTTGCTCACGCCGATCTTGGCGATCGTGTGCTCGTCGGCCCCTTCGTACTCGGCGGGGAAGCCGATCGCGCCCACACCGATGATGAACCCTTGCCCGGGCATGAGCCGCGGCACCGAGTGCATCGTGCCGATCATGCCGGGGTTCGTGATCGAGCCCGTCGTCCCGGCGAAGTCGTCGGGCGAGAGCTTGCCCGAGCGCACCTTGGCAATGAGCTCCTCGTAGGCGGTGTGGAACTCGTCGAACCCGAGCGTGTCGGCCTGCTTGATGTTGGGCACCAGTAGCGTGCGCGAGCCGTCCTTGCGCTCGAGGTCGACCGCGAGGCCCAGGTTGACGTGCTCGTGGTGCACGACGGTGGGCCGGCCGTCGTCGGTGGCGAAGGTCGAGTTCATCACCGGCACGTGCTCGAGCGCCCGCAGCACCGCGAAGGCGATGAGGTGCGTGAAGCTGACCTTGACCCCGCGGCCCTTTCGGGCGAGGTGGTTGTTCAGGATCTGCCGGTTGATCTCGAGCAACTTGGCCGGCACGGTGCGGACCGAGGTCGCGGTCGGGACACCGAGGCTGGCCTCCATGTTCTCGACGATGCGAGCCGACGCGCCCCGGATGGGCTCCGGCCGCTCGCCGTTGACGCTGGCCGGCGCCGGTGGAGTCGAGGGAGGAGCCTCAGGCGCCGCCGCTGACCGCGCGGTTGGCGGTGGAGAAGGGGCGGGAGCCGGCGCCTGGGTCGGGGGCGCGGGGTTCGACGGTTGCGTGACGGCCGGAGGCGCGGTCAACGCTGCCGGCGGCTGTCCTTCCCGCCGAGCGAAGAACTCGCGCCATCCGCTGTCGACCGCCTGCGGGTTCTCGAGGTACCGGCGGTACATCTCCTCGGCCAGACCCGCGTTCGGCCCCAGGTCCTCGAAGCCGTTGCCCGCCATGGCTGGTCCCTCCCTCGTTCCTCCTCGGTCACCCTCGCAGGCTCGGGCTCCTGCGGCAACGTCGGCAAAGCCGCCGTTGCCGCGGGGGCCCCGTGCCGACCGGTCCTAGTTGCGCAGCAGCTCCGCCACCTGGAACGCCAGGTCGAGCGACTGCCGCGCGTTCAGGCGCGGGTCGCACATCGTCTCGTACCGCTCGGAGAGCGCCTCGTCCAGGACCTCCTCGGTCCCGCCGAGGCATTCGGTGACGTTGTCGCCCGTCAGCTCGACGTGGACGCCGCCCGGCCAGACGTCCGCGGTCTCGCAGGCGGAGAAGAACCCGCGCAGCTCGCGCATCACGTCGTCGAATCTCCTGGTCTTGTAACCGCTGGCGTGCACGAACGTGTTCCCGTGCATCGGGTCGCACGCCCACACGACCGGGTGGCCCGACATGCGCACCGCCCGCAGCAGCGGCGGCAGGACGTCGTCGACCCGTTCGGCGCCCATGCGGCTGTAGAGGACCAGCCGCCCCGGCACTCGCCGCGGGTTGAGGCGCTCGCACAGGCCGATCACGTCCCCGGCGGTCGCCTCCGGCCCCAGCTTCACCCCGATCGGGTTGCCGACGCCGGAAAGGAACTGGACGT
>JAPSGP010000584.1 GCA_031177445.1 Acidimicrobiia bacterium | reverse complement strand
GCAACCGCTCAACGAGCGACAC
The DNA here is from genome assembly GCA_031177445.1 of Acidimicrobiia bacterium. Lineage (GTDB taxonomy): Bacteria > Actinomycetota > Acidimicrobiia > IMCC26256 > JACDBD01 > JAPSGP01. The sequence goes on along the minus strand of JAPSGP010000584.1, from coordinate 1,711 downwards.
GGGCTCCTGCTGTCCGCCTCACCGTCGATGGTCGGCGGCGACCGTGGCTTGTGGTCACTGCGCATCCCGCTCGAGCACTTATGCGCCCGCATCTATCCCGACATGTTCTCCCTCGCCCAAGCCCACAGCGCGCTCGACGACACGGGCCGCATCGCTGACGAATGTCTCCGCGGTCGCTTCGACGACACCATCGCCAACTTCTTGGACCTGGTCGAAGCATCGACCCAGTACCCCTACGTCAAGCGCGCCTGGGTCGAGTTCCTCGGCGAACCCCCGGATCGCGCCGTCGACCGCGTCGGCATCTGAGCGGATGACGAACGGGCGCGCGCTCAAGCTGCGTGGCGAGGCGGCGGAGGCACGGCGACGACAGGCGCGGGTAGACCGGTTCCGTGGCTGACGAGCGAGAAGTCGACGTCCAGCTCGTCGCCGTGCTCAACGAGGTGCTCGATGCCGTGTATCAGGCCAAACAGGCGGCCTGGTCGGCGACCACGTCACCGGTTCGGGAAGACCTGCGCGAGCTGGTGACGTTCCTGATCGACCAGTCAGGACGGTTCATGGTGGCCGAGGAACGCCTCGGTGGTCGCTCGCCCGATGTCAGCTCGCCCAGCTCCCACCAGCGGGGCAACATCATCGCCGAGGCACACGGCGACCACCGCGAAGCCGTGACGCTCCTCGCCCATCGGCTCACCGCGATCGCCGACGACGCACGGGCGCGGGCGGCGGCGATCCCACAGGCGGCGGAGACGTCGATGCTGTCGGAGCTCGCTGACGGCCTGGAGGCCCGCGTCCGAGGGCTCGGGGCCGAATGACGCCCTCGGGCCGCGTCTTGGCAGCGGCGTGCCGTGCGACCGGCAAGACTGGGAGAAACGCCGTGGCCATAACCGATACCGAACGCTGGCCGTCGATCCCGGTTGCTGACTGGCGGGACACTCGCGACACGCTGCACCTGTACACCCAGGTGGTCGGCAAGGTCCGGTTGGCGAACGAGGCCCGCCTCAACCACTGGTGGAACGTCCCGCTGTATGTCTCGGCGCGGGGACTCACCACGTCGCTGATGCCGCACCCCAGCGGCCCGGCGTTCCAGATCGACTTTCGACTTCCTCGAGCACCGCCTCGACATCGCAACCGTCACGGGCGAGCGTCGATCGCTCGACTTGGCGTCTCGCCCGTCGCCGAGTCCACGCCGCCACGGTGTCCCTCCTCGACGACGTCGGCGTGGCGACCGAGTTCTGGCCGATGCCGGTGGAGATCCCCGACGCGATCCCGTTCCCGGATGACCGGGTGCACGCCACCTACGACGCCGAGGCAGTGCGCCGGTTCTGGCTCGCGCTCGTCAAGATCGAGCGCGTCTTCAAGCTGTTCCGGAACCGGTTCGTCGGCAAGTCCAGCCCGGTGCACCTGTTCTGGGGATCGCTTGACGTCGCGCTCACCCGCTTCTCCGGCCGGACCGCGCCGCCGCACCCAGGTGGCGCACCGAGCTGCGGGCCGCGCGTGATGTGGGAGGCGTACTCGCACGAGGTGAGCAGCTGCAGCTACTGGCCGGGCTCCCGGCGAGGAGGGCGTGTTCTACGCCTACGCCTACCCCGAACCGCCGCCCGGCTTCCGCGACACGCTGATCACGCCCGACGGCGCCCGCTGGGAGCACGACCTGGGCGGGTTCGTCCTGCCCTACGAGCTCGTCCGCACCGCCCCCGACACCGACGCCCTGCTC
>JAPSGP010000294.1 GCA_031177445.1 Acidimicrobiia bacterium | reverse complement strand
TGAGCGCGTGCTCGATGTCGACGACCGCGACGTCCAGTTCCCGCAGCCGGTCACGGGCTCCCGATTCGGTTCGGGCGAGCTCGGCACGCGTGTCCCGGAGGCGCTCGAGTCGCGACTGCAGCCCGGCGATCTCGTGGCCAGCCAGGTAGAGGCGTACCGCGCGCAGCTCCGCCTGCAGGCCGCCGGAGCGACGGGCCGCCTCGGCCTGCTTCTCGAGGGGGGTCAGCTGCCGGCGCACCTCGCGCACTAGGTCGTTGAGCCGCAACAGGTTGCCCTCGGTGGCCTCGAGCCGGCGCTCGGCCCGCTCCCGGCGCTTGCGGAACTTCAGGACGCCGGCCGCCTCCTCGATCACGGCCCGCCGGTCCTCGGGGCGAGCGTTCAGGACCTGGTCGAGCTGGCCCTGACCGACGATGACGTGCTGCTGGCGCCCGATGCCGGTGTCCGAGAGCAGGTCCTGGATGTCGAGGAGCCGGCAAGGCGCGCCGTTGATCTGGTACTCCGAGTCGCCGCTGCGAAACAGCGTGCGGGTGATGGTGACCTCGGTGAACTCGATCGGCAGCAACCCGGCGCTGTTGTCGATCGTCAGCGACACCTCGGCGCGCCCCAGTGCGGGCCGCTCGGGAGTGCCGGCGAAGATGACGTCGTCCATCTTGCCGCTCCGGAGTGTGCGGGGGCCCTGGGCGCCCAGCACCCACGCCACCGCGTCCACCAGGTTCGACTTCCCGGAGCCGTTCGGCCCGACGACCACCGTGACCCCAGGCTCGAAATCGAGGGTCGTCTTCTCCGCGAACGACTTGAACGCTCGAAGGGTCAGCGACTTGAGGAACACTCGACTCCCGCGGGTCCCGGATGGCTACGAACTCGGCGGATCGTACCCACGGCGCGCGCACCGACCGCGGACACCTCGAACGACCTGCTCATCGTCATCGCACGCGGAAGCCCTGCTCGCCGATCGGTGATTCGTCGCGCACCTCGACGCCGTCGACGCGGGCGCGGCGAGGACCGTCACGGCACCACCGCACGACCCGATCGACGCTCGCCGGCGGGCCCTCGAGCACGACCTCGACCCGCCCGTCGGCGCGGTTGCGGACCCACCCCTCGACGCGCTCGGCCTGCGCCTGCTCGCGGCACGACTCGCGGAACCACACCCCCTGCACGCGCCCCGACACGAGCACGCGAACGCGCACCCGTGCCCCGGCGGCATCGCTCACGCTCTCCCGCTCTCGGCCCTTCGGGCCGGGCCGCTCGAACCCCGCTCGCTGCGGCGCAGGCACAGCTTCCTGCTCCGGCGGTCGGCAAGCGCCAACGGTCGCCGGTTCCCGGCGCGTTCGCTTGCTCCTCCGCGTCTCGGCTCGCGGTGCTGGTGCCTGCGCCGCGGCCGCTCGCTCACACCTGGCAGGCCTCGCAGAAGAACGTCGACCGCCCACCGACGCGCTGACGCACGACCGGCCTCCGGCACCGGCGGCAGGCTTCTCCTTCGCGTGCATACACCTTGTGGTGCTCCTGGAACTCGCCCGGCTTGCCGTACAGGTCGACGTACTGCTCGTCGGCAAGGGACGAGCCGCGGTACTTCACCGCCTCCTGCAGCGTCTCCATCATCGCCCGATAGAGCCGGCGGATCTCCTCCGGCGACAGCGAGTCGCTCATGCGGTCCCAGCGCAGCCCCGCGCCCCACAGGATCTCGTCGCTGTAGATGTTGCCGATTCCGGCGAGGAACTTCTGGTCCATCAGCATGGACTTGAGCTTGGCGTGCCTCGACGCGACCAGGCGGCCGAACTCCTCCCACGACATGGCGTTCTCGAGCGGGTCGATGCCGAGGTGGGCGAGCTCGTTCACCTCCTTCTCGACGATGTCGAGCTCGGTCACGAACATCTCGCCGAACGTGCGCGGATCGATGAATCGGAGCTGGCCACCCTGGGTGAAGGTGATGACGACGTGGGTGTGCTTGGCCATCTGCTCACGGGTGCCCTTGCTCCGCACGAGCTGCCCCGACATGCCGAGATGGATCACCAGCACGTCGCCACCTTCGAGCTTCACGAGGATGTACTTCCCCCGGCGCTCGACACCCGTCATCTTCTTGCCTTCGAGCCGGCCCGCGAACTGCTTGCGGCTGTGGTGGCGGCGGATCGAGCGCATCCCGTCGGCCTCGACCGACTTGACGCGCTTCCCGACCACCTCGCGCTCGAGATCTCGTCGAACGACCTCGACCTCAGGTAGCTCCGGCATCGTTTCCCCCTAGGGCAACAACCTCTGTGCCCTCACTGATCTCCGGACCGTCGGGCTCGACTCCGTCGCGCTCGAGCAGCCGGCGCCATGCCATCCGAGCGGCGCCCTGTTCGGCTTGCTTCTTCGACCGGCCTTCGCCCGTCCCCCACGGTTTCCCCTGGAGCATCACGGTGGCGTAGAACCGCCGCGAGTGGTCGGGGCCTTCGTGCCGCAGCTGGTAGCGCGGCAACTGATCGAACCGGCGCGCCGCCAGCTCCTGGAGCCTGGTCTTGTAATCACGACCGCCGGGCCCGGCAGCGCCCTCGATGATGCGCGGCTCGAACAGGCGCAACACGAGGGCACGGGCCGTCTCCCAACCGCCGTCGAGATACGCGGCGCCGATCACCGCTTCCATGGCGTCGGCGAGGATCGACGCCTTCGTCCGTCCCCCGGAGGCGTCCTCGCCCTTTCCCAACAGGAGCGCGGGGCCGAGCTGGCTCTCGATCGCCACCTCGGCGAGCACCTCGCTGTTCACGACCGACGCCCGCAGCTTCGCCAGCTCGCCCTCGGGCATCTCCGGGTACTCACGAAACATGTAGTCGGTGACGACGAGGCCGAGGACGGCGTCACCCAGGAACTCGAGGCGCTCGTTCGACACGGTGTCGGGGTGCTCGGCGCAGTACGAGCGATGGGCGAGGGCGCGCCCCAGGAGCCCCTGGTCGCGGAACCGCACGCCCACAGCGTCCTCGAGGTCGCGCAGCGGCCCCGCGGTTCGCCGTCGCAGTCGAGCCCGCATCGTCATCGCCCGATCACGCCCCCGCGCGATGGAGCCGGGCAACGACGTACTCGACCGCCTCGCGCACCGTGTGCAGATCGCCGAGGTCCTCGTCGTCGATGCGGAACCCGACGGTCCGCTCCCCCAACTCCTCCTCGAGGGCCTCGACGAGCTCGATGAGCGCGAGCGAGTCGGCGCCGAGATCCTCGGTGAAGTCGGCGTCGAGCGTGATGCGGGCTTCGTCGATCTCCAGGATCTCGGCCAGGCGCTCGCGCAGGATCTGGAGCACGGCGTCGGGCCCGATCGGGCCCTGTTCGACGTGGGTCTCAGCGGGCACGGATCGCCTCCTTCAACCGCCCGACGACGTCGGTGTCGACGCACTCGGCGGCGACCCTGGTCGCGTTCACGACGGCGCGGGCGGAGGAGGAGCCGTGGGAGATCACGCACACGCCGTCGACGCCGAGCAGCACCGCCCCGCCGGTGCTGTCGGGATCCAGCACGGACGCGGCGTCGAGAAGCAGCGGCGTCACCACCTTGCCGGCCTCGCGAGCCTCGGGCGTGGACTCGAGCACTCCGAAGACGAGGTTGACCGCGGCTCGCAATGCGCCCTCGAGCGTCTTCAGCGCCACGTTGCCGGTGAAGCCGTCGGTGACGACAACATTCACCGTCCCGTGCATGAGATCGCGGCCCTCGACGTTGCCGTGGAACCCCGGCGCGTCCCGGAGGAGCTCGAACGCCTTCTTGCGCAGCTCGTCGCCTTTGCCGGGCTCCTCGCCGTTCGAGAGCAGCCCGACGGTCGGTTGGTCGACCCCCAGACGCGTGCGGGCGTACTCGCGACCCATGGAGGCGAACTGCACGAGCCACTCGGGCGCGCAGTCGACCGTCGATCCGCCGTCGATGAGCAGCTGGGGATGGTCGGCGCCGGGCACCGGGATCGGCACCGCGATCGCGGGGCGGGCGATCCCGCGGATCCGGCCCATGCGCAGCAGCGCCGCAGCCATGGTCGCCCCGGTGTTGCCCGCGCCCACCATGGCCTGGGCCCGCCCTTCACGAACCGCGGTGGCACTGCGCACGAGGGACGAGTCCTTCTTGGTGCGGGCGGCGGCCGCCGGCTCCTCGTCCATCGTCACGAGATCCGGGGCGTGCTCGAGCATCACGCCCTCGGGCAGCGCGCCCGCGGGCAGGAGCGGACGCACCGCTTCGTCGTGCCCGACGAGGAGCACCTCGACGCCCAGCTCCTCGGCCGCCAGCAGCGCGCCGGCCACGATCTCGCTCGGAGCTCGGTCGCCACCCATCGCGTCGATCGCGATGGTGATGGGGCGTCCCACGGGCTATTCCACCTCGATCGCCTGGCGATCCCGGTACCAGCCGCAGTTGTCGCACATCGTGTGCGACAAC
>JAPSGP010000293.1 GCA_031177445.1 Acidimicrobiia bacterium | reverse complement strand
CGGCTTGAGCCCGAGGGCCTTGGCCTTGGACTCGTCCATCCACAGCACCGCGGCGGCGCCGTCGGAGATCTGCGACGAGTTGCCGGCGGTGATCATGTCGCCGTCGATCACCGGCTTGAGCGCCGAGAGACCTTCGAGCGTCGTCTCCCGCAGCCCCTGATCGCGGGTGACGGTCATGACCGTCTCGTCGGCCTGCGGCGCGTCGATCGGGGTGATCTCGCGGTCGAAGCGGTGCTCCTCCCACGCCTTGGACGCCTTCTGCTGCGACCACAGGCCGAACTCGTCGAGGTCGCTCCGCGTCAGTCCCCGGTTCTCCGCGATGCGCTGGGCGGCGCCGAACTGCCCGTTGGGCGGATCGTCCCACGGGTAGTCGTCGGTCTTGTAGAAGCCGGGGCCGTTGCGCACGTTGCTCCCGAGCGGGACCCGGCTCATCGCTTCGACCCCGCAGGCGATGCCGATGTCCATGCCGCCGGCGGCAATGAGACCGGCGACGAGGTGGTTGGCCTGCTGTGCCGAGCCGCATTGCGCGTCGACGCTGGTGCACGCGACCTCGGGGTCGAGGCCGGTGCTCAGCCACGCGTTGCGGGTCACGTTCGAGCCCTGCTCCCCCGCCTGGGTGACGCAGCCGCCGATGATCTCCTGTACGTCACTGGGGCTGATGCCGGCTCGCTCGATGACCTGTACCTGCGCGTGGCGCAGGAGCTCGACCGCCTTGAGGCCCGAGAGCCAGCCGTTGCGCTTCCCGATCGGCGTGCGGACGGCTTCGACGATGACCGGCGTACCCATGCGTGACCTCTCAGTCGGTGCGTTGCGATCTTTCGATGCGTGTCTGAACCGGGACTCTTCCGGTTGACCGGCATCGGCAGGGCGGACGGGTCAGTGTACGGCGGAATCGGAGGTCGCGGCACACCTCGGTCGGTTCGGACGGCTCCGAAGCTCGCGTGAAGTTGCCACCTCTATGCTTGCCCTCGTGCCGCTGTTCATGGACCGCCACGAAGCTGTCTCGGTCAGCCCCGAGGAGGTGGCCGAAGCGCATGTCCTCGACATGGAGACACAGGACCGGTACGGCGTCCGGTACCACACGTACTGGTTCGACCCCGATCGGCAATCGGTGTTCTGCCTCGCCGAGGGCCCGAGCAAGGATGCGGTCGAGAACGTGCACCGCGACTCGCACGGACTCACCGCCGACGCCATCGTGGAGGTCGATCCCAACGTCCCCTTGAACGCACTGTTCGGGTCGCTCCCAGCCCATCCTCCTGGCGAGGCCTACACCGCGCCTGCGATGCGGGCGATCGTGTTCACCGACGTGTGCGGATCGGTCGCACAGACGCATGAGCTCGGCGACGCCGGCCACCTCGCTCTGTTGGGCGACCACAACGAGATCGTGCGCACGCAACTGGCGCGGCACGACGGACGCGAGGTCAAGCACACTGGCGACGGCATCATGGCCGCCTTCACCTCGGTGAGCGCGTCCGTCTCGTTCGCAATCGGTGTGCAGACCGCGCTTCACGAGCGCAACGAGCACGAGCCGACGCCGTTGCAAGTGAGCATCGGCATCAGCGCCGGTGAGCCCGTCACGGACGACCACGACGACCTGTTCGGCGCCGCCGTCCAGCTGGCCGCGCGGTTGTGCGGTGCGGCCGCAGCCGGGGACATCGCCGTCTCGGTCGCCGTCCGCGAGCTGTGCATGGGCAAGCAGTTCCGGTTCGAGGACCGGGGCACCGTCGCGCTGAAAGGCCTGCCGGAGCCGACGCAGGCCTACAGCGTGATCTGGCGCCCGTAATCCGTTCTCCTTCATGGCTGCCGATTCTCTTCCGCGCACGGTCCTCGGTCTCGGTGACCCCGCCGATCCCGCGGTGGCAGCGCGCCGGCGGGCAGCCGACGCGGCCCGCGGCCTGTTCGACGCCCTGGTCAGCAGTGGCGCGTCACCCGAGATCCTCGACGAGGCGGCGCGCGAGCTCGACCGGCTCGCGTCCGTGCTCGAGCCCGACGGCCGCACCAGCCGCTACGACGGCACCGGTGGCCTCGACTTCGAGGGCGGGGGCAACACCGTCGTGTTCGAGACCCACCCGGTCGTTGGCCCCGGCAACCCCATGGCAGCACCGGTCAGGATCGAGCACACCGACGAAGGCGTGGTCGGCACCGCGACCTACGACCAGCGCTTCGAAGGGATCCCGGGCTGCGTGCACGGCGGCCTGCTCGCCGCCGCGTTCGACGTCGTGCTCGGCGGATCGGCGGCGCGCGCCGGACACCCGATCGTCACCGGCACCCTCACCGTGCGCTATCGCCGCCCGACGCCGATCCACACCGAGCTCCGCTTCGACGGGCGGCTCGAGCGGGTCGAGGGTCGCCAGGTGTTCTCCTCTGCGCGCGTGCGCGCCGGCGGCGAGGTCACGGCCGAAGCCGAAGCGGTGTTCGTCACCGTCGACCGCGAGCGGTTCCGCGGCGACTGATGCCAGGTCCGCTCACGGGCCTGCGGGTCGTCGAGATGGTGGGCCTTGGCCCCGGGCCGTTCTGCGGGATGCTGCTCGCCGACATGGGCGCCGAGGTGCTGCGCGTCGACCGCGTCGACGCCGCGCGTGGCATCGACCGCACAAAGCCCGCGACCAGCGCGATGGACCGCGGCAAGCAGGCAGTCGCCATCGACCTGAAGCAGCCCGACGGGGTCGAGACGCTGCTGGGGCTGATCGAGCAGGCCGACGCCTTCTTCGAGGTCTTCCGGCCCGGAGTGGCCGAGCGGCTCGGCATCGGGCCCGAGGTCTGCCTCGCGCGCAATCCCCGGCTCGTCTACGGGCGGCTGACCGGCTGGGGACCGGACGGACCGCTCGCCCACGCTGCCGGGCACGACATCGACTACATCGCGCTGGCGGGTGCGCTCGAGCCGCTCGGCCGCGCCGGCGAGAAACCCACGCCGCCGATCAACGTGCTCGGCGACTTCGCCGGCGGCGGCATGCTGCTCGCCTTCGGGATCGCCTGCGCCGCCTTCGAGACGGCGCGCTCGGGCGTCGGCCAGGTTGTCGACGCCGCCATGGTCGACGGGGCTGCCCTCATGCTCACACCGTTCTTCGGCGCGCGCGCCAGCGGGTTCTGGGGTGAGCGGGGCACGAACCATCTCGACACCGGCGCGCACTTCTACGAGGTGTACGAGACCTCCGATCACAAGTTCGTCGCGGTCGGCTCCGTGGAGCCACACTTCTACGCCGAGCTCGTGAAGCGCCTCGGCATCGACGTCGACCTCGCGGCGCAGTACGACAAGTCGACGTGGTCCGCGGAGAAGGAGCGGATGGCCGAGGTGTTCCGCACGAAGACGCGCGACGAGTGGTGCGCGCTCCTCGAAGGCACGGACGCCTGCTTCGCTCCGGTGCTGACCCCGCTCGAGGCGCCCGACCATTCGCACAACCGCGCACGCGGGACCTTCCTCGAGCTCGCCGGCGTCCCCCAACCCGCACCCGCGCCCCGCTTCAGTCGCACACCCGCAGACGATCCCGTCGCGGCCATGTACCCGGGCGACGACACCGAAAACGTCCTCGGCCGATGGGGCGTGGCCGCCGACGAAGTCGCACACCTGCGCGCCACCGGCGCGGTGTTGTAGGAAGTACGGCATGCCGATCCCCGAACAGCGCGATCTCGACCAGGCTCGCTCCGACGTCCGTGACTGGCTGGCGAAGAAGCTCTCCGAACGCGAGGACCTCTCGATCTCACCGCTCGTCGGCCCCGCGTTCACGGGATTCTCGAACGAGACGCTGCTGTTCGACGCGACGTGGAACGAGGACGGCGAGGAGCGAAGCGAGGGCTTCGTGGTCCGGGTCGCGCCCACACGCCACCACCTGTTCCTCGACCCCGACTTCGAGATCCAGTACAAGGTGATCGACGCCCTCGACAAGCGCACCGACGTGCCGATGCCGCCGATGCACTGGTACGAGGTCGACACGTCAGTGCTGGGCGCGCCGTTCTTCGTGATGGGCAAGGTCGACGGGCGCGTCCCGGCCGACAGCCCGCCCTACACGATGACGGGGTGGCTCCTGGAGGAGTCGACGCCTGACCAGCGGCGAACACTCGTGTTCAGCGGGATCGACGCGCTCGCACGCATCCACGCCGTCGACTGGCGCGCCCTCGGCCTCGACTTCCTCGACAAGCGTCAGTACGGACCGGTCGGGATCGAACAGCAGCTCAACTACTACGAGGCGTACCTGCGCTGGACGATGGGCGACACCGAGAACCCGGTCGCCGACGCCGCGCTCGAATGGCTGCGCGCCAACCAGCCAGAGCAGCACGAGCTCACGCTCGTGTGGGGCGACGCGCGCATCAACAACCAGATCTTCGACGCCGACCACCAGTGTGCGGCGGTACTCGATTGGGAGATGGTCACGCTCGCCGACCC
>JAPSGP010000583.1 GCA_031177445.1 Acidimicrobiia bacterium | reverse complement strand
GCCCAACCGCATGACCGACTGGCTCAAGTGGTTGGGCTGGTCGCCCTCGGACTCGGGGTCGAAGCCGCCCGCGCCCATGGCGGAGAAGTAGCCCTCGTCCTCGGGCAGCGCCTGGTCGTCCGGCACCGACCCCTCGAGCACGACGACGTAGGGGGCGCCGAGGTCGCCGTTCACGGCGTCCCGGAAGGGCCGGACGAACTCGGCCCCGGCCGAGACCGACAGCACCGGGTGGTGCAGCACGACCTTCGGCAGCCCCGGGATCGACCCGGCGAGCAGCTCCTCCACCGACGGATTGGTGGCCCCGGTGACCGCCACCGAGCAGCCGTCGCAGCTCATGCCGGCGAGCCAGAAGACGTGCACCTCCGTGAGCGGCCCGTCACTCGTTCCGCCGAGCCCTCCGAGCCCCGTGGGGAGGTAGTCGGTGCCGAAGACCGCGCCCGCGTGTGGCACGGTCTGAATCCTCGTCTCGGCGCCTTGCGCCGCGCTGCTCTCCAAGCCTCCTCCGCCCTTGGCTCGCGGCTGTGTGTCTGGTACATATAACCACTTCCCTCAACCGGGAAGGGACGGGTGACCAAGAGCTTCCAGTGCAGCCACGCCGGCGTACCGTGCAGAGCGAGGGTCACCGGCGAGACGGAAGACGAGGTCCTCGCGAACGCGGTTGAGCACGCCAAGAAGGTGCACGGCGTCGACCTAAGCCAGTCGAAGACGCTCGCCGGCTACGCGCGCAGCCTGATCCGGGACGAGGATGCGGAGGCTCGGTGAGCATCGCGGCCGGCATCGGTTGGTGGATCGGCTGGGGTGTCGCGCTCGTGGTGATCCTGCTGGCGGCGACGCTTCTCCTCGCGATCATCGGGCTGGGCCGGCGCATCGTGCGGCAGGCCGACGACATCACCGCCGCTCTTGATGGCACCCGCGAGCACACCACCCCGCTCTTCGACCTGACCCGGACGAACTTCGCCATCGACCGGATCGCCCGCGACCTTCGGGTCGTGCGGACCGGACAGGCCGACGATCCGGACCGGGCCCGCCACACGCCCGGTGCCCCGGACGCAGGGCCGGTCGACAAGGTGCGCGAGGCGTGGAGGGATCGGTGATGGAGGTCGCGGTCAGCACCGGCGAGGCGGTCCTGGCCTGGGTCGGCCTCGGTCTCGGGCTGGTCGTCGCCCTCCTCGTGGTGGGGCTCTTCAACCGGGTGATCCGCCCCGCGCTCGAGATCGAGCGCTACGCCGAGCGCATCCTCGAGGGCGGAGTAGGCATCGCGAAGAACCTCGACGACGCCGACGAGATCGAGCGCACGCGGCAGCTCGCCACAGCGGTCCCCGACCTGGCCGGCGCCTATCTGCGCAAGCTGCGGGGATCGTGATGCTGGAGCTCGCGATGTCCACGAACCAGACGCTGTGGTGGGTCACGCTCGCGTTCGGCCTGGTGGTGGCGCTGGTCGTGTGGGGACTGCTGGAAGCGCTGCGGCGCACGGTGCTCGAGGTGGAGCGCGCGGTGGACGACGTGTGGACGATGGGCAAGCGCGTGGCGCAGAACACGGCGACATCGCACGTACTGGCGACGACGAAGGAGCGCGGCGGCGAGCTGCTCGAGGAACTCGAGCAGCATCGCACGCCCGCGGGAGGAGGCGGGCAGTGAACACCGTGCTGATCATCGTGACGCTGGTCGAGGTCCTGCTCGTCGTGCTCGTCCTCGCCGGCTACCTGGTCGCCATAGCCGCCACGCTGCGCCGCGTGTCC
>JAPSGP010000292.1 GCA_031177445.1 Acidimicrobiia bacterium | reverse complement strand
CAAAGCCGCCGCCGTCGCGGCGCTCAGCTCCACGAGGGCGTCGACCGCGATCGGGTGTCCGTCCACCACGACCAGCGGGTTCACGTCGACCGACGCCACATCCGGTCGGGACACGGCCAGCTGCGACAGCCCGACGAGCAGGTCGACGAGCGCGCCCCGATCGACCGGTGCCTCACCGCGGAACGAGCCCAGGAGCGACTTCGCCGCGAGCTCGTCGAGCATCTCCTCCGCGTCGACCGCCTCGATCGGCGCGAGGCGAAACGCGACGTCGCCGATGGCCTCGGCGAGGACCCCGCCGATGCCGACCATCACACACGGCCCGAACTGCGCATCCCGATGCAGCCCGGCGATGAGCTCCCGGCTTCCGCGCACGTGCGGGGCGACGAGGAGCGCCACGTCGTCGCCGTCGCCCGGCGTCGCCTGCTCGAGGAGCGCGGCAGCGGCTTCCCGGACCTCCTCGTCGTCGCGCAGACCCAGGCGAACCAGCCCCCGCTCGGTCTTGTGCGCGATCTTCGAGCCGCACAGCTTGAGCACGACGGGATGGCCGAGCTCCCGCGCCGCCAGCACCGCCTCGTCGGGACGCGAGACCAGACGCTCGGGCAGGACCGTCACCCCATGCGGCGCGAGCAGTTCCTTCGATTCGTGTTCCGACAGCGTGCTCGCGTCCGGCTCCTCGTACGCCCGCTACACCCGTGTCGCGCGATCCTGCCAGAACTCGTCTCGCAGGACGCGCTTCAGGAGCTTCCCGGCGTCGGTACGCGGGAGCTCGTCGCGGACCTCGTAGTGCCGAGGCCGCTTGTATCCCGCAACTCGTTCCTCGACGAACCGGCGCAGCTCGTCGAGGTCGAGGTGCTCCCCCGGCTTGGCCTGCACGATCGCGTACACGCTCTCACCCCACTCGTCGTCGGGGATGCCGATCACCGCGGCGTCGAGCACCTGCGGATGGGCGTACAGCACCGCTTCGATCTCGGCCGGGTAGATGTTCACGCCGCCCGAGATGATCATGTCCTTCTTACGATCTCGGATCGACAGGAATCCCTCGTCGTCCATCACCGCGACGTCGCCTACCGACTTCCAACCGCCATGGGAGAGCTCGGCCAGCGCCTCGTCGGTGCGGTGGTACCCGTCCATCGCGAGGGTCGTGCGGATGAAGAGCTCACCCGGCTCCCCCGGGGCCGCCTCGTTCCCGTCGTCGTCGACCAGCTTGACCTCGATGCCGGCATAGGTCTTGCCGCAGGATCCGGGCTTGCGGAGCTGGTCTTCGGGCTTGAGCACCGTGACGATCCCGAGCTCGGTCGAGCCGTACACCTCGTACAGGAATCCCTCGCCGAGCTTGGCGATCACTTCTTGCTTGAGCGCATACGGAACGGGCGCGGCGTTGGCGATGAGGCAGCGCATCGACGACAGGTCGGCGCGCGCGAGCTCGCCCGGCGGCAGGCTCACGATCCGCTTGAGCTGGGTGGGAGCCGAGAAGGTGTTCGTGACCCGATGCTCCTTGACCAGACGCAGCCACGCCACCGGGTCGAACTTGCGCAGGATCACAACCGGCGCTCCGAGGGTGTGGCTCAACAGCGCGAACGCCAGCGGGCCGGAGTGGTACAGCGGACCGGTCGTGAGGTGGATCTCCTCGCCGGGCCGAAGACCGAGCTCGCCCAGGAGCGCGGCGACGACAACTGGATCGGTGGTGGTGCGCAGCGCGCCCTTCGGCTTGCCGGTGGTCCCCGACGTGTAGATCATCTGCGCGCCGAGGCCAGGTGCGTCCTCGGCGCGCGGGCCGAGCTCGGGCTCCGAATCGGGCTGGTCCTGCAGCGTGCGCTCCCACGAGTGGAACCCAGCCGGCACCGCTCCTCCGTACACGATGACGCCACGCACCTTGGGAAGCCGCTCGCGGATCTGCGCGATCAGCGGCGCCTGTTCGCCATCGACGACCACCAGGGTCGCGTCGGAGTTGTCGATGACGTATTGCATCTCCTCGGCGTTGAAGCGATACGACAGGGGTACCGCGACCACGCCTGCCTTCCGCGCTGCGTGCAGGGTTGCCATCACCTCGAGCGAGTTGGGACCGCACCACACCAGCCGCTCTCCGCGCTGCATCCCGAACTGTTGGAGCGCGTGCGCAAGCCGGTTGACGAGCGCATTCAGCTTGCCGAACGATGTTGCCGACGGCGTCGCGCCTCCGGCGGCGTCGACGATCACCGCGACACGATCAGGACCCGCGTCGGCGTGCAGACGCAGAAGATCCGGCATGGAGCTCATCGACGTCTCCCCACGAAAGGCGGTCTGTAGCCTACCGAAGTGCCCCGAAGCGTCCCGGTGCGCGGCATCATCGAAGGCTTCTACGGACCGCCGTGGACGCGCGCGGCGCGACTCGAAATGCTCGAGTTCGTCGCGGCGCGGTCCATGAACGCCTATGTGTACGCGCCCAAGAGTGACCCCATGCATCGCGACCGATGGCGCGAGCCGTACGACACCGGATCCCTGAACCACTTCGCCGAGCTCGCCGAGTACGGACGGAAGCATGACGTCCGCTTCGGATTCGCGATCTCGCCGGGCCTCGACATCGACTACCGCGCGCCCGATGATCGGCGCGCCGTCATGCTCAAGCTCGCCTCGTTGCTCGACGCAGGCATCGACTGGATGGTGCTCGCGCTCGACGACATCCCGTCGCGGGCTGGGCTGGCGCGCGACCAGGTGGATCTCGCGCGATGGTTGCTCGACGCGCTGCGTCAGTCCGACGCCGCAATGCGCCTGAGCCTCGTACCAACGGAATACGTCGGCACGGTCGCCACCCCCTACCTGCGCGAGCTCGGTGCCGGCCTGCCGGAGGACGTCGACGTGATGTGGACCGGCCCGACGGTCTGTTCACCGATCATCCGCGCCGTCGACGCCGAGTCGTGGGGGGCAGCCCTCGGACGCCGGGCTCCGATCGTCTGGGACAACTACCCGGTCAACGACGGGTCCATGGAGCACGCACTGCACCTCGGCCCGTACCGGGGACGGGAGCCCGAGCTCAGCGACGTCGTCGAGGGCGTGCTGTGCAACCCCATGCTCCAGGCGCGGGCGTCCCAGCTCGCCCTGGCGACTGCCGCCGACTACCTGCTGGACCCCGCGGGCTACGACCCCGAGACGTCCTGGGACCGGGCTGTGCGTGAGGTCGGCAGTTCCAGGGCAGTGGCGATACGCGCGATCGGCACCGCGTGCGCCGACAGCCCGCTCCTTCCCGCTGAGCAGCTCGAGGCCGCTCGGCTGACGCGCTCACTCGCCGACGCAGCGTCCGAGGCCGAGTGGGGGCGTGCCCGAGCAGCCCTGCATGTGCATCTCACCGCCGTGCGCCGAGCGGCGCGAACACTCGGCGAGGGTGGCAACGACGACGCCTTCGCCGCCGAGCTCGCGCCATGGCTCGACCAGGCTCGAGCCGAGGCCGATGCCGGCCTGGCGGCACTGCGCCTGCTCGAGCACCTCGGTCCGCCCCGACCGGCACCCGCCGGCGAGCGCGCGCCCGAGCGCGTGATCGACGACGCCGAACCGGCGATGCACCACGCATTCGCCACGCTCTTCGCGTGGGGTCGTGCCCGCAGCCGGAGCGACCGCGTCGTGTTCGGCCCGCGCTTCGCGGTGTACCCGGCGGTGGTGCAGCTCGGCGACGGGCGGCCCGGCCTCGACGTCGACTTGGCGCTCGTGGAGAATGCCAACGCGATCGATGCGCTCTGCCGGCTCGCGCTCGAGCGGTACCGAGGGTGGACGGCGACGCAGCGTGACACGACGCTCGGCGCCGGCACCGACTGAGGCGGCTCCCGATGTTGTCGATCGTGATGCCGGCGCACAACGAAGCCGGCTATGTCGAAGCGACAGTCCGCGAGATCACGGACGCGCTCCGTGCTCGCGACGAGGCGTTCGAGCTGATCGTCGTCGAGAACGGCTCCACCGACGGGACGCTGGCACTCGCACGCGAGCTCGCGGGCGTGATCCCAGGCGTCATCGTCCGCAGCCGAGCCGTCGCAGACTACGGAGCCGCGCTCTGCGACGGGTTGCTCGCGGCGCAGGGCGAGCTCGTCGTCACCTTCGACGTCGACTACTACGACCTCGATTTTCTCGCCCGCGCTCGCGCGTTGCTCGAACGATCCCCGTCGACCGCCATCGTCGTGGGCTCGAAACGCGCCCCCGGCGCTCGCGACACCCGTTCCTGGTCGCGGCGCCTCGTCACCGCGGTCTTCAGCACGCTGGTGCGTGCTGGCTTCGGTCTCGGCGTGTCCGACACCCATGGCATGAAGGTCATGCGGCGCGAGCTGGTGTCGACGATCGCCAGGACGTGTCAGTTCACCACCGATCTGTTCGACACCGAGCTCGTGTTGCGGGCCGAGCGCGAGGGGCTGGGGACGGCCGAG
>JAPSGP010000582.1 GCA_031177445.1 Acidimicrobiia bacterium | reverse complement strand
CCCTCACGCTCGAGCGGCTTCATCACGTCGCCGTCGCGCCGCCGCAGCGGATCGGGCTGTCGGCCACGCAGCGGCCCATCGATGCCATCGCCCGGCTCCTGGTCGGGGCCGGCGCCGACCGTTCGCATCCCGACGGCTCGCCGAGGTGCGCCATCGTCGATGTCGGGCACCGGCGTGCCCTCGACCTGGCGCTCGAGCTTCCCGACGACGAGCTCGGAGCGGTCGCCTCGACCGAGCAGATGGGGGAGATCATCGACCGCATCACCGAGCACGTGAAGGGCCACCGCACGACGCTCGTCTTCGTCAACACCCGGCGGATGGCCGAGCGGATCGCCCACCAGATCGGGGAGCGGCTCGGCGAGGATCAGGTCGCCGCTCACCACGGCAGCCTGTCGAAGGAGCGCCGCCAACGAGTGGAGTCACGTCTTCGGGCCGGCGACCTTCGGGCCCTCGTGGCCACCGCGTCGCTCGAGCTCGGGATCGACATTGGACCGGTCGAGCTCGTCTGCCAGATCGGCTCGCCACGGAGCCTCGCCACGTTCCTTCAGCGGGTCGGCCGGTCCAACCACACCCGCTACGGCACGCCTCGGGGAGTGCTGTATCCGACGAGCCGCGACGAGCTCGTCGAGTGCGCGGCGCTCCTCCGCGGTACCCGAGCCGGGCTCCTGGACGCGATCGTTCAGCCCATCGCGCCGCTCGACATCGTGGCGCAGCAGGTCGTGGCCGAATGCGCCGCCGAGGAATGGTCCCAGGACGACCTGTTCGACCTGATCCATCGGGCTGCTCCCTTCGCGCAGCTCTCCCGCAAGGACTTCGATGACGTTGTCGAGCTCGTCTCCGACGGCATCACGACGGGGCGTGGACGGCGGGCCGCGTACGTGCACCGCGACCAGGTGAACGGGCGACTGAAGGGCCGCCGGGGGGCGCGGCTGGCCGCGCTCACCTCGGGCGGCGCCATTCCCGAGCTGGGCGATTACCGCGTGGTGGCCGAACCCGACGACATCTTCGTGGGGACGGTCAACGAGGACTGGGCCATCGAGAGCATGGCCGGCGATGTGTTCCTGTTGGGGACGACCTCGTGGCGGATCCGCCGCGTCGAGCCCGGCACGGTTCGCGTCGTCGACGCACGTGGCGCGCCACCGTCCGTGCCCTTCTGGCTCGGTGAGGCGCCGGGCCGCACCAAGGAGCTCTCCGACGTGGTCTCCGAGCTTCGCGCGCAGGTCGGGGCATGGTTGGAGCGCGGGGACCCCGACGGCGCGCGTCGATGGCTCGAGGACGAGTGTGGCATCGACCGGGCAGCATCCGACACGATCGTCCGGTACCTGGGCGCAGGCCTGGCCGCGCTCGGCGTGGTCCCCACGAAGCAGACGCTCATCCTGGAGCGGTTCTTCGACGAGAGCGGCGGGATGCAGCTCGTGGGGCACTCCCCGTTCGGCGCGCGGCTGAACCGCGGGCTCGGGCTCGCACTTCGCAAGCGGTTCTGCGTCACCTTCGACTTCGAGCTGCAGGCCGCGGCCAGCGACGACGCCATCCTGCTGTCTCTTGGGCCGCAGCACAGCTTCCCGCTGGAGCGGGTGCCGAAGTTCCTCGGGTCGAAGACGGTGGAGAACGTGCTGCGGCAGGCCGTGCTGACCTCGCCCATGTTCGCGGCCCGGTGGCGATGGAACCTGAACCGTTCGCTGGCCGTGCTCCGGATGCGCGGTGGTCGCAAGAACCCGCCGGCCATCCAGCGGATGGAGTCC
>JAPSGP010000072.1 GCA_031177445.1 Acidimicrobiia bacterium | reverse complement strand
CGCCGGCGCGTGTTCGTGTCGCGCGAGGCGGAAAGCGGCCGCAACATCGCCAACCTTGCCGAGGTGTTGGAGGTCGCGAAGCGCTTCGGCTTCGAGGTGGTCTCGCCCGAGACCCTGACGCTGGAAGCGCAGGTCGAGCTGTTCTCGCAGGCTCGCTGTCTCGCTGGCATCTGGGGGTCGGCGCTGTTCAACATGGTCTGGCGGAGGAACGCGCCCCTCAGCGTGCTCGAGATCGTGCCGCCGTTGACGAGGCGGCCCGACGCGTATTGGTTCTACATGGCGCGCGCGCTCGGCTTCCGGCACTACGCCTGCTTCGACAAGTCCTTGAACGACCCGTACGTGCAGCCGGACACGCGCGAAGAGATGCGCGCGTTGAAGGCACGGAAGCGAGAGTCGTTCCCCGTGGACATCGATCGACTGACTGCACACATCGAGACGATGGTGGACGAAGCGGGGTAGTCCTCCGCCGCACGCATTCCCGTCGACCCTCCGGCGCTTCGGACGGGCTTGGTATCGTGGAGACCTCGAACGCGCGGGCTGCGACCGTTCGAGGATGGGAGGACGTGCCGCACGTGCCCGCTCAGCCCCGAAGTGAAGCGATGCTGGCAGCCCTTCGCCTGGTGGCGCCGGGCACGCAGCTCCGCGAGGGCCTGGACCGAATCCTTCAGGCCCGCATGGGCGCGCTCATCGTGGTCGGAGATGGCCCCGACGTGCTCGGTGTGTGCTCGGGCGGGTTCCTGCTCGACGCCGAGTTCACACCCCAGCGTCTCTCCGAGCTCGCCAAGATGGACGGCGCCATCATCCTCGCCTCCGACACCTCCCGCGTCGCGCGCGCCAACGTGCACCTCGTACCCGACCCGAACGTGCCGACGTCCGAGACCGGTACCCGCCACCGCACCGCCGAGCGAGTCGCGCGCCAGATCGATGTCCCGGTCATCACCGTCTCCGAGGACATGTCGGTCGTCGCGATCCACCGGCGGGGGCTCAAGCGCACGCTCGAGCCCATCCCGCGCGTGCTGGCGCGTGCCGACCAGGCGCTCCAGATCCTCGAGCGCTACAAGACCCGCCTCGACGCCGTCAGCGGTTCGCTGTCCGCACTCGAGGTCGAAGACCTCGTGACCGTGCGCGACGTCGCGACCGTGCTCCAGAGAGCGGAGATGGTCCGTCGGATCTCCGAGGAGATCGAGGGGTACGTCATCGAGCTCGGCTCCGACGGCCGGCTCGTGCTCCTCCAGCTCGAAGAGCTCATCGGTGGCGTAGAAGACGATCGGCGGCTGGTGGCGAAGGACTACTTCGTCGAAGCCGGCGACTGGGAGCTGCTCGACGTGATGCGCCGTCTCGCCGACCTCGACACCGAGTCGCTGCTCGACCTGCGTGAGGTTGCGGCGGCGTTGCGCCTGCCAACCGAGGTCAGCATCGACAGCCCTATCCAGCCGCGCGGCTTCCGCCTCCTGCACAA
This sequence comes from Acidimicrobiia bacterium, assembly GCA_031177445.1. GTDB lineage: Bacteria > Actinomycetota > Acidimicrobiia > IMCC26256 > JACDBD01 > JAPSGP01. The sequence goes on along the minus strand of JAPSGP010000072.1, from coordinate 8,924 downwards.
GATCCCTCGCATCCCCGAGGTCGTCGCCGATCACGTGGTCGATCGCTTCTCGAGCCTGCAGAAGATCATGCGCGCGGGGGTGAACGAGCTCGTCGAGGTCGAAGGGGTGGGCGACGCCCGCGCCCGCGCGATCAAGGAAGGCCTGTCGCGTCTGGCCGAGACCTCCATCCTCGAGCGCTACGTCTGACGCCGTCGATGGGGTATCTCGTCGAGGGAGGGCGCGAGGCGCGCGTCGAGCGGATCGTGCTCGACGGGCGAGACGGTGCCCGCGTCGACGCGATCCACGCCCAGCCGGCAGGCTCTCCCATCGGCTTGTTGGTGCTGCACCCCGATCTCATGGGAGTGCGCCCGCTCTTCGACGAAGTGTGCCGGCGGGTCGCCACGCACGGCTTCGCCGTGTGCGCGCCGGAGCCGTTCGCGCGGATGGCGCCGGACGAGCGTGCTGCGCTCGACGCCGCCGGCCGGATGGCTCGCGTCAAGGAACTGGTCGACGACCTGCAGCTCGACAACCTGACGACGGCGGCCGACTACCTGACCTCGAATCACGGTGGCGACGCCGTCTCGATCACCGGCTTCTGCATGGGGGGCATGTACACGCTCAAGGCGGCGTCCAGCGGCCCCTTCCGGCGCGCAGTGCCTTTCTACGGCATGATCCGCGTGCCGGACGACTGGCGCGGCCCCGACAACCGTGACCCGCTCGACACCGCCGCCGGCGTGTGCCCGACCCTCGCCATCTTCGGTGACTCCGACCCGTGGGTCCCGATGGACGACGTCAACGCCCTGCGCGCGGCGTGGAGCGACCGCCCCGACTGCGAGATCGTCGTCTACCCGGGCGCCGACCACGGCTTCGTCCACGATCCCGACCGCCCCGTCCATCTCCCCGACGCCGCTGCAGATGCCTGGCAGCGCGCCCTGGAGTTCCTGCGCCGCCACTGAAGACCGCGAGGGCGAAGCGAGGGGACCGGTCCGAGCGACGACGACTTGAGCGAGCGAGAAACGGGCCCTGCGGGCCCGTTTCGAGCAATGCGAACTGGAGGAGGAGCCGGACCGGTCCCCTCGGGCCCGACTGGTGGCTCTACAGCGTCGCCCGGTCCTCCAGCGCGGCGCGGTCCAGGAACTTGTAGCGGCCGCGTCCCTTCACTTCGATCCAGCCCAGCCGGGAGAACACGGCGAGGGCCTTGTTGACGCGTTCACGCGAGGCGCCGACCATCGCGGCGAGCTCCTCCTGGGTGACGGGGAGCTTGAACTCGTCGGCATCGCCGGCGAGCTCGAGGAGCCGCTTGGCTGTGCGGCCGGGTACGTCGAGGAACACCGCGTCGGCCAGCGCTTCGTCGGTCGCACGCAGGCGCCGGGCGAGCAGCCGCACCACGACCCACAGGACGTCGGGGTGCGCCTCGAGCGCCTCGCGTACCGCGCTGTAGTCGAGCACGAGGAGCCGCGATTCGGTGAGCGCCCGGGCATCGGCGGATCGCGGGGCGCCGTCGAACAGGCCCATCTCGCCGATGAGACCGCCGTTCTCGAGCACGGCCACCACCGACTCGCGCCCGTCGGGCGCCTTCGTGGCGATCGCGATGCGACCCTGCTCGACGACGAACATCTCGTGGGCGGGGTCGCCTTGGTTGAACAGGAGCTCGTTGCGCCCGTAGGTGCGCTTCGTCGTCCGCTTGCGCAGCCGCGCGAGCGCGGGCTCCGGTAGTGCCGAGAACAACTCGGTTGCATCGAGCAGGCGACGTTCCGGCACGGGCCTGTTCCTCCTCCCGCAGGTGCGCGAGACCTTATCGGCCAACTCCCGGTGATCCTCTCTCCTCTGGTATCCTTGCCGATTCCCCGTTCAACCTTGGCTTGGGAGAGCTATGTCCTTTCGCGTCGGTGACAAGGTCGTGTACCCGCATCACGGGGCCGCGGTCATCGAGAAGAAGGAGAAGAAGGACGTCTTCGGCGAGAAGCGTGACTATCTGATCCTCCGGCTCGCGTACGGCGACCTGACCCTGATGGTCCCGGCCGACAACGCCGAGGAGATCGGTCTGCGCGACGTCATCAACGACGAAGAGGTGGAAGAGGTGTTCGCGGTCCTCCGCAAGAAGGAGGCCCGGATGCCCACGAACTGGTCTCGCCGGTTCAAGAACCACGTCGAGAAGCTCAAGTCCGGCGACATCTACCAGGTCGCCGAGGTCGTGCGGAACCTCTCCATCCGGGAGAAGGACAAGGGTCTGTCCGCGGGGGAGAAGCGCATGCTGGCCAAGGCGCGCCAGATCCTCGTCTCCGAGCTGACCTTCGCCCTCAACGTCAACGAGGAATCGGCCGAGGCCAGGCTCGACACCGCGCTCGGAAAGTAGCGGCGCCCGGGCCGTCCGGGGTGCGATCCTGCAGGCCATGTCCGAGGCATGGGCCATCGTGGTCGCGGCCGGCTCCGGCGACCGCTTCGGCGAGCCGAAGCAGTTCGCAGTGCTCGGAGGATCCCGGCTCGTCGACCGAGCCGTGGCCGCGGCCGCCGCGGCCTGCGATGCAGTCGTGCTCGTGCTCCCCGCCACGGTGGAGTGGGACGGACAGCGGGTGACGGCGACGGTGACAGGCGGGCCGACCCGCTCGGCGTCGGTGCGGGCCGGGCTGACCGCGGTGCCAGCCGGCGCGGACGTCGTCGTGGTGCACGACGCCGCCCGCCCGTTCGCGAAGCCCGCGCTCTTCACCGCCGTGATCGACGCCGTGCGCGGAGGCGCCGACGCAGCGGTGCCCGGGCTTTCGCTCGCCGACACCGTGAAGCGGGCGCAGGGAGATCGTGTCGTCGAGACACTGCCACGTGAGCAGCTCGTCGCGGTGCAGACACCCCAGGCGTTTCGTGCCGCCGCGCTGCGGTCGGCGCATCGTTCCGGCGCCGACGCGACCGACGACGCCGCGCTGGTCGAGGCCGGCGGTGGGCGCACCGTCGTGGTTCCGGGTGATCGCCGCAACGTGAAGATCACCACGCCGGAGGACCTGGCGATCGCTGCCGCGCTCGCGCAGCAGCCCAAGGGGTCGGAGTGAGCGCGCTGCGCGTGGGGCTCGGGTTCGACGTGCACCGCTTCGCCAAGGGGCCGCCGCTCGTGCTCGCGGGGGTCGAGATCGACGCCCCCGGGCTGCTCGGTCACTCCGACGCCGACGTGATCGCCCATGCCGTGTCGGATGCGCTGTTAGGAGCGGCGGGGCTGCCGGATCTCGGTTCGATGTTTCCCGAGTCCGACGACCGCTACCGCGACGTCTCGTCGATCCGGTTGCTGCGTACGGTGGCGTCGAAGGTCGCCGCGGGCGGATGGCGGGTGGCCAACGTGGACGTCGTCGTGGCCGCAGAGCGCCCGCCGCTCGCCCCCTACCTCGGCGCCATGGTCACGAACCTCAGCCGTGCGTTGGTCGCGCTCCTGCCGGAGCCGGGAGTGCAGGCGCCGGTCGCGGTGAAGCCCAAGCGGGGCGAAGGGCTCGGCGCCATCGGCCGGGGCGAGGGCATCGCCGCGTGGGCGGTCGCCCTGCTGGAGGCGGCGCCGGGATGATCCGGATCCACGACACCCTGTCGCGCAGCAAGGTCGAGCTCGTGCCGCGCGAGCCGGGGAAGCTCTCGATCTACGTCTGCGGCCCGACCGTCTACGAGGTCCCGCACGTCGGGCACGGGCGCGCGGCCGTCGTGTTCGACGTGATCCGGCGGTATCTCGAGTGGCGGGGCATCGACGTCACCTTCGTGAGCAACGTCACCGACGTCGAGGACAAGATCATCGCTCGCGCCGCCGATGAGGGGAGAACCGAGCAGGAGATCGCGCAGCGGTACGAGGCTGCCTACTGGGAGCAGCTCGAACGCGTCGGAGTCCGGCGCCCGAACGAACTGCCCCGTGCCACCGCCTACATCGAGTCGATGCTGCGATTGATCTCCGAGCTCGTCGAGAGCGGGCGCGCGTACGTCGTCGAAGGGCAGGGTGTCTATTTCGACGTGACTTCGTACCCGGAGTACGGCGAGCTCTCCGGTCGCCGTCTCGACGATCTGCTCGCGTCGGCCGGCGCGCGGGTCGATGTCGACGAGCGCAAGCGCAACCCGGTCGACTTCGCCCTGTGGAAGGCGGCGAAGCCGGGGGAGCCCGCGTGGAGCTCGCCGTGGGGGATGGGACGCCCCGGGTGGCACATCGAGTGCTCGGCGATGTCGCTCGATCTCCTGGGCGAGGGGTTCGACCTCCACGGCGGTGGCAATGACCTCGTCTTCCCGCATCACGAGAACGAGCGCGCCCAGGCACAGGGAGCCGGACATCGCTTCGCGCGCTACTGGATCCACAACGGCATGGTCATGGTCGGCCAGCAGAAGATGGCCAAGTCGCTCGGCAACTTCACCACCCTGGCCGATGCGCTCGACCGACATGGCGGGCGCGCCTTCCGCATGGCGGTGCTCCAGACGCAGTATCGCCGGCAGATCGAGCTCGGCGATGGCGAGCTCGCGCAGGCGCGCGAGGCGGTGAAACGGCTGGACGCCCTCGTTCGGCGGGCGCGGACGACCGGTGTCCCGAGTGAAGCCGCGCTCGACGACTCGGTCGTCGCGGCATTCCGTGACGCGATGGACGACGACTTTGGCACTTCGGACGCCTTGGCGTTGGTCTTCACCACTCTCGGCGCGGCGAACACTGCCATCGACGAGGGCGATCTCGACCGAGCGGCCGTGCTCGTCGCCACCGTTCGGGAGCTCACCCGGGCGGTGGGCCTGGAGCTCGACGACGGCTCCGGCGACGACGACGCCGAGATCGACGATCTCGTGCACCGCCGCGACCAGCTGCGCAATGAGCGCAGGTTCGACGAAGCCGACGCCATTCGCGGGGAGCTGGCCGCTCGCGGCGTCCTTCTCGAGGACACTCCGCAGGGCACGATCTGGCACCGCGCATGACCCAACGCCCGGCGAAGGGCGACGCGTTTGCCTCCCAAGTCGAAGGCCGGCGAGCAGTCATGGAGCTCCTCGTGGCCCGGTCCCGCCGCGTGCGGAGCGTGTGGATAGCCGGTGACAGGCTCGACGAGATCGTGGAGCTCGCGCGCGGTGCCGGCACGGACGTGCGGTTCGTCGACGTAGACGAGCTGGGACGGCGGGCCCGCACCGACGCGCCGCAGGGAGTGGTGGCCACCGCCGACCCGATCGAGCCCGTGCACCTCGATCGCCTGCTCGCCGACCCGCGTGCCTTCCTCGTTGCCTTGGACGGTGTCACCGATCCTCAGAACCTCGGCGCGGTGATCCGCGTCGCCGAGACGAGTGGTGCCAGTGGCGTCGTCGTTCCGCGACACCGCTCGGCGCGGATCACGCCGGCGGTTGTCAAGGCGGCGGCGGGCGCGGTCGAGTATGTTCCCGTCGCCTTCGTCTCGGGCATCGCGGCAGCGCTGTCGCAAGCCACGCGCGCTGGTGTGTGGACCGTCGGGCTCGAGGCCAACGCCGAAACCTCGATCTACAAGCTCGGCGTCGCCGACCGCGCACTCGTGCTCGTGCTCGGCTCGGAAGGCTCTGGTCTCGCGCGCCTCACTCGCGAGCGCTGCGACGTGCTGGCGCGCATTCCACTCCACGGACGCGTGGCGTCGCTGAACGTGGCCGCGGCCGCGGCGGTGGCATGTTCAGAGGTCGCGCGCGCTCGCTCCCGGTAGCCTTGTGCGACCGCCGGGTTAGCTCAGCTGGCAGAGCGCTTCTCTTGTAAAGAAGAGGTCGTCGGTTCGATCCCGACACCCGGCTCTGTCCTCTTGCACTGGGCGTCGCGGCGGACACGTCGACTACGGTCATGGCCCGAAATGCTTGCTCTCCGGGCCCCTACCGACCAACATCGTGAGCCGATGGGTCTTTCGGCGCGCGATACGGCCATCTTGGAATTCGAACGTATTTGGCGTCACCTCCCCGGGCCGAAGCACAGAGCGATTCGTCAGCGACTGCAGATGTCGGCCTCGCGCTACTACGAGTTGCTCAACTCGGTGCTCGACCTCCCCGACGCGGAGGAGTACGACCCGTTGACGGTGAAGCGAGCGCGGCGGGTCCGTGACTCCCGCCGTCGATCGCGCATCACCGGCCGGCGCGCCGACCCGAGGTCCCGGTGAACTCGATGTCGTCCGGCGGCGGCCGCGATCGCCTGCAGACGTCGTCGGCGGTGCGTGGCGCGGGGCTCGTCGGTGCCGCGGTCGTGCTCGGCATCATCCTCCTCCAGGTCATCGACGACGGTCCGTCCAGCGGCGACGGCGGTACCACGCCAGGGATCACCACTACGACCACAGGTGCATCGACGACGACCGCGCCCGCGGCTCGGGCGCGCAACGAGGTGCGCATCAAGGTGTACAACGCCGGGGCGGCGGAGGGCACCGCCCGCTTGGAATCGAACAACCTCGTCGCGCTCGGTTACCAGGTCGACCCGCCCGCGGACACGCAGAGCCGGACCGGTTCGGTCGTCGCGTGCAAGCCGGGCTTCGAGGCGGAGGCCGAGCAGCTGGCGGTCGACGTCGGACCGCCCGACTTGGGGATCGAACCCTTCCCGAGCACGCCGCCCGAGGGCTCCGAGAACGTGAACTGCATCGTGCTGCTCGGCCAGGCCTAACCCTGCTCCCGGAGTCAATGCGCCCGCTCGCCGCAGCTCCGCGGGGCGCGGCGATGCTGGTCGACTTCGACGGCTCGATCTCCACGATCGTCGACGACCCGGCTGACGCCCGCGTCGTGCCGGCGGCACGGGCCGCGCTGGCGGCATTGAACGGACGACTCGAGCTGGTGGGCGTCGTCAGCGGCCGACCCGTCGAGTTCCTCGCTCGAGCCATCGACCTGCCCGGCTTGACTCTCGTCGGCCAGTACGGGCTCGAGCGGCTCGAGGCGGGGCGAGTCGTCGTCGATCCGCGGGCCGAGGCCTTCCTGCCTGCGGTCGCGGCGGCGGCCGCCGAGATCGAGGCGGCGCTCCCGGGGCTGCTCGTCGAGCGCAAGGCGGGCGTGGCCGCCACGGTGCACTGGCGGACCGCTCCGGATCGCGAACGCGAAGCGATCGCGGTCACCGAGGACGTCGCTCGACGACACGGCCTCACCGTGCACCCGACCCGCATGGCGCGTGAGCTACGCCCCCAGGTGCCGGTCGACAAGGGCACCGCGGTCGAGAGCCTGCTCACCGGTCTCACGGCAGCGTGCTTCGCCGGCGACGACCGCGGCGACCTCGGGGCGTTCGACGCCCTCGACCGCCTCGTCGACGACGCACAGCTCGAGTACGCGGCGAAGGTCGCGGTGCGATCGGCAGAAGCGCCGCCTGAGCTCGTCGCTCGTGCCGATGTCGTGGTCGATGGCCCGCCCGGTCTGGTAGCGGTCCTCGAAGCGCTGGCGGAAGCGATCCCCGACTAACGCCGCGGCCCGGCGGCATCGACGAGATCGCCGAGCCACATGGCGGGGGTGCGTGCGCTCGCGAGCTCGCGCAGGCGCGTCGCGCGTTCGCGCCTCACGTCGGACGGCATCGAGAGCGCGTCGTGCAGCGCGCGCGCGTTCTGGTCGACGTCGTAGGGATGCACGGCCAGCACCGCCTCGCGCAGCTCGTCGAACGCGCCCGCCTCTGGCGAAAGGCAGACGACACCGTGCCGCTGGTTCACGATCGGACCCTCCTTGGCGACGAGGTTGAGCCCGTCCTTCAACGAGTTCACCAGGAGGACGTCGTAGCGGGCATAGCCGGCGACCGCACGAGGGAAGTCATCGCGCAGATCGAGCTCCACCGGGGTCCAATCGGCACGGCCCCAGCGTTCGTTGACCATCGCCGCCGCCTGCTCGACCTCTTGCCGGTACGCCTGGTACTCCGGAAGGCTCTCGCGCGATGGGTTGAGCATGGCCACGAACACGACGCGCTCGCGCCACTCCGGGTGCTCGCGCAGAAGCAGGTCGAAGGCAAGGAAGCCACGCACGATGTTCTTCGACGGGTCGATGCGGTCGCTGCGAAGGATCAGCTTCCGGTCGCCGAGGTGGTTCTCGAGCTCGACGATCGCATCCCGGGTGGCGGTGGAGTCGCGAGTTTCCAGTACGTCGCCGGCGTCGGCGGCGAACGGGCTGACGAACACACGGGTCGGTCGATGGTCATGTCCCAACACCGCGGTCATCGACGCCTCGAACGCCGACGCCCAACGACTCGTATGGAATCCGCACGGGACTTGGACCATGGAGCGGGCGATGTCGTGCGCGACGTCGTCCGGGAGCACGCGGATCGAGTTCGGGCCACAGAACGGTGTGTGCGTGAAGTGCACGATGCGAAGGTCGGGTCGCGTCTTCGTCAGCAGGCCCGGGACCAGGCTGAGCTGGTAGTCGTGGACGAGCGCCACGTCACCCGGGCTCGCCGAGTCAGCGATTCGCTCGACGAACGCGCGATTCACCGTGACGTACGCATCCCAGGCATCGCGAAAGCGGTGGTCGAAGCGGGGCCGGCGGGGGAGATCGAACAAGCCGTGGTGCAGGAACCACAGCGTCGCGTTCGAGATCACGTCGTAGTGCAGGCGGTGGACCCGCGGCTCGAGAACCAACAGCTCGAGGTCCACACCTGGGAGCTCGGCCTTTCCCGCCGCGACCGCGGCGCAGTCGTCGTCGGTCATCGCGGTCGCGACCCATTGGATGCGTTCGTCCTTCTCCGCCGACAGGTTCGGCCCAAGCACCCCGACGATCCCGCCGGCGCCCCGCTGGGCAGAGAACGACCCGTCCGGCGCCCGGGTGAAGCGCGCCGGGCCTCGGTTGGTGACGATGATCAAGCGCGCAATCCTGCGAACAGACGAAACCAGTCCTCGAGCTCGCGCGTCGACAAGAACTGCTCGCGCACGAGCTCACGGCCTTGCGCTCCCATCGCGTCGGCGCCGACCGGGTCGGCGAGCAGGTCGATGGTGCGCTGCGCGCACTCTTCGACGGAGTCGACGAGGTAGCCGTTGTACCCGTCGCGGATCTGCAGCACGATGCCGCC
>JAPSGP010000291.1 GCA_031177445.1 Acidimicrobiia bacterium | reverse complement strand
TTCCTGGCCGACCTGCTCGGGTTCCGAACCACGAACGCGCCACGGTTGCTGCCCCTGCTCGCGGGGATCGCGGTCACTGTGGCGACGTATGCCGCCGCCCGCCGCATCACCTCGCGTTACGGCGCGATGGTGGCTGCGGTCCTGGTCACCACGAGCGGCTCGATGCTCTGGGTGACGGCCGGGATCGCCGCCGACGGCCCCGCCATCGCGTTCGCGGCCACGGCGGTGGCGCTCGCCCTCAGGTACGTCGAGCGGCCGGCGACCGCGGTTGCCGCCGGCGCCGGGATCTGTGCCGGTGCGGCCGTCGCGGCCAAGGCGCTGGCGAGCCCGGTGGTGGTCCCGGTCGCACTGCTCCTGTACTCGCGCCGGCGCGGGCGCGATCTGGTCTGGGCCGTGCTCGGGGCGGCCGCGGTCCCGCTCGTGACCGCACTCGCCTGGGGCCCGAGTCTCGTCTGGGAGCAGTCGGTCGACTACAACCGGGGCGCATCACGCCTCGAGTCGCACTGGGGCGCGGTAACGAAGATCGCGCGCACCCTGTACGAGCGCGATCTCCTGCTGCTCGTGGCCGCGGCGCTGGCGGTGGGGGTCATCGGCCTGCGGCTGCTTCGATCGACGCCCATTCCGGCGGACGAATCCCGGCCTCGAATGCTGTTCCGTCCGCCAACGGTGCTCGCGCTGTGGCTGGCGGTCGAGGTCGCGCTGCTCGTGATCGAGCCGGCCCTGTGGAGCCCGCACGTGTCCCAGCTGGTCGTCCCGGCGGCGCTCCTGATCGCACTTCGGCCGCCGCCGTTGGCGGCGTTGCTCGTGGCCGCGGTGCTGGTCGCACCCTGGTACTACGACCACCTGCGACCCATGCTCCGCCCCGGCGGCTACGAAGGACCAGAAGCGACGGCCCTCGATGCACTCCGTCGGCTTCCCACCGACGGGCTCGTGATCACCGACAATCCGGGCCTGGTGTGGCGGGCCGGCCGGCTCACGTCACCGTGGTTCGCGGATTCCTCGATCAAGCGCATCGAGCAGGGCCAGATCACGGCCGGCCGGCTCGTGGTCGCCGCCCGCCCGCGAGACGTGTGCGCGGTGCTGGTGTGGACCGACCGCTACCGCGATCTCGACCTCGGGCCCCGGCTCGAGCAGGAGGGCTTCGAGATCAGCGAGCGCTACGGCGGGCCCCGCGTCCTCTACGAGCGATCAGGCTGCCGGCCCTGACCGCTCACGTCGCTGGCCCAGGCGGTCGAAGGCTCGCAGGGGAGCCACGCGGTCGATGACGCGACTGAACGACACGAGCTCGGCAGCGATGTTGAGCACGATGAGCGCGACGAGCACCACGGCACGGGTGGTGCTGGTCGTGCCGAGCACGACGCCGAGGCCGAGCACGGCGCCGATCACCATCGCGCCGGTGTCGCCGAGCATGAGTCGCTCGCGCAGGTCGTCGGGCAGCAGCCCGAGGGCTGCGCCCATCACGGGCGCGACGGCGACACCGACAGGGTCGGTGCCCAGGGTCACCGCGAGCGGCATGTAGACGACGAGCGCGCCCTTGATCGCGCGCCCGGGAGCGAGATCGAGCAGGTTGCCGAGGTTGGCGGCGAGCGCGATCAGCAGGGCGTCGACGACGAGACGGCGGCCGGTGGCGAACCCGGGCGACGCCACCAGGACGACGGCCACGGCCGCGCCGCCGAGCAACTTCACGAACCCGGTCGTGAGCCGTCCCTGCGCGAGCGCCCGCGCGTGGCCCCGGAACCCACGGTCCGAACCGCTGCCGAGAAGGTCGTCGATGAATCCCAGGAACCCGAAACCGAACGCCGCGAAGAGCACCTCGCTGCGGGCGACCGTGAGCCCGGGGTCGTCGCCGATCCCGATCGCCCCCAGCACGGCGCGACCGGCCTCGACCACGAGGACCGCGAGCACGATCAGGACGCCGCCAGCCGTCGGCAGCGTGTGGCCCCGATAGTTGCGGCGCTGGAGCGACGACGCCCGGAACATCGACCGTCCTACGATCCGCAGGAAGCGGACGGCGACGGCGCCGACGAGGACGCCGACCACGATCGTCACCGGCGGCTCCCGACCGGCTCGGCAGCCTCCGCCGGCGTCGAGGATGTCGTCGCCGCAGCCGAAGGCACGGGGACGTCGGTCCACAGCACCAGGCACACGAGCACCGCGTTGGCGATGCCGACCATCATCCCGGGCACCGCGACGCCGGAATCGTTGAGGGCGTAGCCGAGACCGGCGAGGATCACGAACCCGACCGTGGCCGCCCGGAGCTCGGGGACGCCCTCGAACAGTGCCACGAGTCGCGATCGGTGGTACGCCAGGAGCAATCCGACGAAGATGAGCACCATCGGGACCAAGTAGAGCCAGACGGAGTTGCCGAGGGTCTCGATGTTCGCGTTGGCCTTGCGCAGGACGACCGTCTCGAAACCGGACCAGCCGTCGGAGCCGATGCGCTCGAACAGGCGCCCGAGGTGCGTGCGCTGGTCGGCGGCGCGCGTGAGGTCGAGGAAGCCGAACCCGACGACCGCGACGACCGTGACCCCGAGCCAGAGCACGATCGTGCGGGGCCGGACGCGCAGGCCCAGCATCAGGTAGGCGGTCACTCCGAAGGCCGGGAGCACCGAGAGGATGCCGCCCACGTCCGAGCCCCAGAACGGGAGCCCGTCGACGACGAACACGACGGCCAGGAGCGCCAGCCCGATCCGTAGCCCGCGCCGCCCACCGATGCGGTTCGCGAGCAATGCCGCCAGCAGGATCGCCGAGGCCGTGAGCGCGGCGTAGGCGACGTTGCCCAGGCCGGTGAAGCGCCCGGCGGCCTTGGGCGAGAACCCGAGTGCGCCGTTGAACTGTAGGGGCGCGCCGACGATCGCATCGGTGATCAGCAGCACGACGATGACCGCGAGCGCCAGGATGAGCGGATCGAGGGTGTGCTGCCGGCGCCGGTGTTCGTAGACACGAGCCAGCACCAGCGCCAGACCAACGAGGAACACGTAGTACGGGACGACGCCGAGGTCGTAGAACGGGATGAGTTGTGCGAGGTACACGGCCGGGACGAACCCGAGGAACGCCAGCGCGGCGAAGGACACGACCCGTGGCAGCCACGACAGATCGGTGAAGATGAGCGCGAGGAGCGTCGTCGCTCCCAACAAGCCCCCCACCACCACCATCAAGATCGCGACCGGCGCGACCTGGTCGTCACGGAACTGTGCCGCGGCGTCGGCGTCGGCGAGGGTGTCGCGTCGATCTTCGGCCGAGCCGCCCTGCTCGCCGACCACGGCCGCCCGTCCCTCCATCGAGTCGGGACGATCGATGCCGAGTCGATCGAGGATCGTGGGCGCGACGTCGACGAGCTGGACGAACCCGGGCCGGCGGGTCGTGCCCGACCGGAGCAGGCCCGGCTCGATGCCGGGCGCATGCACCGCCATCAGCGTGAGGCGGGGATCGTGCTCCGCGTGCGCGGGACCGACGACGAAGACCGCGTCGCGATCGAGGTCGACGACTTCGAGGAGCCCGCCGACGAGCGCGTCGGTCCGTCGGAGCGTCTGGCGGAAGACACGAGCCCGCTCCTCTTGGGTCGCGTACCTGCGGTAGGCGTCCTCCCGGACGAGGTCGGAAGCCTCGACGAGCACCACCGACCGTGGCTTCCACGCCGCCCGGAAGGCCCGCACGACAGCGTCGGTGTCGTAGCGGACGCCGAACGGCGAGAGCGGATCCGAACGGAGGAGCTGGTCGTCGACCTGCCCGTTCGGCACGGTGCCGGCCGAGCTCATGAGTGCGGACACGGCCTGCCGGCGATAGATCTCGGCGTCCCGATCGGTGAAGTCGCGACCATCGCCGTTGGCGACCACGGCGCGATCGAACCCGGCATCGGCGAGCGCGTCTCCCAGCGCGCCGACTTCGGCGTCGTAGAGCGCCTCGGCGTTGTCTTCCTCGATCGCGCCGATCCCGAGGTGCACCAGGCCCGAGTCGACGTGCTTGCCGGTGCGCCGGGCGAACATCTGGCCGGCGGTGCCCTCGCCGTCGACTCGTTCCCCGGCGTCGAACGCCTCGCCGTCGATCGGGAAGCCGGCCCCCACCGCGCGCGTTCCGGACCCGAGGGTGACGTAGCCGTCCGACAGGACCGGCTCGCGGTTGATCGTCCGCGTCGTGAGGTTGGCGACGGCCGAACCGTCGAGCAGCCGGTTCAGGTTGGGCATGCGGTGCGTGTTGACGTCGTCCCAGGTCAGCACGGGGACCGAGATGACCAGCACCCGCTCGGCCGGTTCGTCGGTGGTGGCGCGATCGGGCGTCGCGGCCGCGATGGAGGAAACGATGAGCAAGAACGAGAGCGTTGCGATTCCGATGATCCCGAGGCGCCTCATGCATCGACCTCGGCGCTGTCGGGCTCGAGCTCTCCGACGGCGAGCG
>JAPSGP010000290.1 GCA_031177445.1 Acidimicrobiia bacterium | reverse complement strand
GCCGATAGCGCCGCTGCTATCGGCCTCGTCGGCGGGCGGCGCCCCAGGGAGCGAAGCGACCGGTCGGCGCCGAAGGCGCCGCGGTCTGGCACGCCCCCGCGGGCACGCGGGTTCGAAATCGATCATCTAGCCGGCCCGGCGCCCCACCGCCGCTTCACCGGCGCGCCGGCGCGTAGGGAGGGCCTTCCATGGCGCGGGTGCTGATCGTCGGATGCGGCTGCCGCGGGCGCGCCCTGACCCGGGCGCTCGTCGCCGCAGGCCACACGGTGCGCGGGACAACGCGCCGCGCCGAGCGCGTCGAGGCGATCGAGGCCGCCGGCGCAGAGGCGGTGGTGGCGAACCCGGCTCGCCTGGCGACCCTGACGCCCCAGTTCGAGGGCGTCGGCGTCCTGTGCTGGGTGCTCGCAGGCGCCACCGGTGACCCCGAGTCGGTGGCGGCGCTTCACGGCCCCCGGCTCGAGTCGATGCTGGCGGCGATCGTGGACACCCCCGTGCGCGGGTTCGTCTACGAGTCGGTGGGAGCGGCCGGCCCCGCCGCGACCGCTCGCGGTGGCGCGATCGTGCGCGGCGCCGGCGAGCGACACCGCCTCCCGGTCGAGGTCATCGCCGAGGATCCGGGCGACCATCGGCGCTGGGTCGGCGCCGCGTCGGCGGCCGTGGAGACGGTGCTGTCCCGATAGCGTTGGAAGGCGCCTGGTTAAATAGCCCTAATCCCTAGCGGCTTTTCCGCGTTTACTCCGGAGGTGATGTCGAGATGGCCGATTACGCCAAGGACGTGCTCGTCGAGACCCAGTGGGTCCAGGAGCACTTGAACGACGACTCGATCCGCATCGTCGAGGTCGACGAGAACCCCGCGCTCTATCGCGAGTCCCACATCCCCGGGGCGATCGGGTTCGACTGGAAGGAGGACCTCCAGGACCCGGTCAAGCGCGACTTCCTCGGCCCCGACGCGTTCGGCGAGCTGTTCGGCAGCCGCGGCATCTCCAACGACCACCTGATCGTCCTCTACGGCGATCGCAACAACTGGTTCGCCGCGTACACCTACTGGTACCTCAAGTACTACGGGCACGACAACGTCCGGCTCATGAACGGCCCGCGGGAGAAGTGGATCGACGAGGGCCGCCCCACCACCTCCGACGAGCCGGGATTCGAGGCGACGAGCTTCAACGCCCAGCCGGGCGACGACGCGATTCGCGCGATGCGCGACGAGGTGCTGTCCGCGCTCGACTCGAGCACCAACCTCGTGGACGTTCGCTCTCCGGCCGAGTTCTCCGGCGAGCTGATCGCGATGGCCGGCTACGAGAACGAGGGCGCCCAGCGCTCGGGGCACATCCCCGGGGCGGCGTCGGTCCCGTGGGCGCAGGCCGTCAACGAGGACGGCACCTTCAAGTCCGCCGACGAGCTGCGCGAGCTCTACTCGCGCAAGGGAGTGATCGACGGGAGCAACCCGGTGATCGCGTACTGCCGCATCGGCGAGCGCTCGGCGCACACCTGGTTCGTGCTCCACGAGCTGCTCGGCGAGGACGACGTCAAGAACTACGACGGGTCCTGGACGGAGTGGGGCAACCTCGTGAACGTGCCGATCGAGAAGGACGTCTAGGCGCGGCCCCGGCCCGGATCACGCGTTTGATGAATCGACCACCTCATGGGGTGGTCGATCATCAAGTGTCGGCGGTGCGCCGGCGAAGCGCGATCCCGCCGGCGATCAGCACCAATGCCGCGACCGCGGGTGCGACCAGCGACAGGCCGGTGAACGGTAGGCCGACGCGCCGCCGGCGGTCGCCGAGGCGCCGACCCGAGTCGCCGGCCTCGGTCTCGCACGATCGCTTCCGCCGGTCTCGCCGACGTCGCCGTCGCCGGACGGTTGGCCACCGGCTGGCGCCCCGAGATCCGTCGGTGGAGTCGGCCTCGCCGAGCCCGGCGGCCGCTCCCCCGGCGCCTTCGGGTCGGGTCCGCCTCCGGCCGTGTCCCGCAGCGCCACCAGCCCGCCGAGCACGCCGACGTAGGCGGTCCCGTCGGGCCCCAGCGTGACCGGGGCGTAGTTGTTGTTGAACCCGAGCCCGAATCCCGCGAGCCGCTTGTAGACCGTCTCGCCGGTGCGGAAGTCGATCGCCGTCAAATACCAGGGGTCGTCGGTGTCGCGCGTCTTCGTGTACGCGTAGACGAGCCCGTTGGCGAGCGACAGCTTCGGCACCACCGTGGGACTGATCTCGTCGCTGTTCCAGGCGACGGCGCAGCCTTCGCCGTCGGCGTCCAGGTCCACGCGCGCGAGGCCGGGAGCGGTCACGCCGCCCTGGAAGGTCGAGCTCGGCCCCTCGTAGCCGTAGTTGTTCTCGACGACGATCGAGCTGTCGGTGACGATCAGCGAGTTGTCGGTCGCGCTCGCGCCGGCCTCGAACACCGGCTCGCGGCAGACCTGGCGCTCGCCGGCCACCGACGCCGCGCGCCGGTAGACCACGACGTGCATCGGGTCGGCGTTGTCGGTGATCGCCACGAGGTCGTCGCCCATCACGCTCGGGGTCGTGCCCGAGCCGTCGTCGACCTGGCCGGGCTTCTGCTCGAGGGAGTTCGGGTACTGCTCGCGCCAGGTCACGCTGACCGGCTCGCCGGCCGGCGCGTCGAAGCGGTAGAGCGCCCGGTCGGTGACGATGTACACGCCGCCGTCCTCGTCGACCGCGAACGAGTTTGTGATCCCTTCGCCGCGCAGCGTGCGCGACTCGATCTCACCGCTCGCCGGATCGATGTTGCCCACGACGCCGTCGGTGCTGACGAACCAGATCAGGCCCGCGTAGTCGGGCAGCGCGGAGACGATCGCGTCGTCGCGGTCCAGCTCGCCCGTGAGGTCGTAGTCGCGTACGCGCTGAAAGCCGGGGCCGTCGGTCTGGCGGACCACGTAGATGTGACGCGTCGTGGTGGGGATCACGGCGCGGTCGCGGTGGTCGAGGTAGAAGTAGCCGCCGCCGGCGAAGTCGGTGAAGGGATTCGCGCCGCCCGTTCCGCTTCCGGGCTGGCGCGGCGGCAGTCGGTAGCTCGCGAGCTGGTCGAGCGTGCGGGGGTGAAACAGCACGAGCCGCGGTCCTTCCACCCCCACGCAGATCGACACCAGGCGCCCGCGCTGGTCGAAGGTCACCGACGCGCAGTCCGCCGCCTGGAAGGTCGACACGCGTCGCATGTCCTCGCCGAGCGGGCCGGCGAAGGTGTTGGTGTCGGTCATGTAGGCGTCGACGTGGATGTTGCTGCGCCCGTTCTCGGCCATGAACGGGTGCCGCGGCGCCTCGGTCCCGGCCGGCACGGGGTTCGGCTCGGCCGGGGCGCCGATGAAGCGCGGAGCGTCAGCGATCGGCTCCTCCGGGATCGGCTGAGCCGGCAGGCGCTGGCCCGGCGCGCTCGCAGGAACGGCGAACGAGGTCGCCGCCACCAGCGCCACGAGCAGCGCAAGCTCCCTTCCCCGGCCCATCGTTCCCGTTGTACCCAAAGCGGCGCCCTCGACGCCGCAGCGGATAAGATCTCGCCTCCTCTCGGGGGAGCCTCGTGAACAGTCCGCAATCAGCCCACACATCGGGGCCTGTCGCGAGCCAGGATGCGCGCCGCTCGACGCAGGAGGCCGCGAGCCTCGAGCTCCGCGGCGTAACCAAGCGCTACCCGGGTCAGGACCAACCGGCGATCGAGGACCTCTCGCTCGCGGTCGATGCCGGAGAGATCTGCGTGCTGGTCGGTCCCTCCGGGTGCGGGAAGACCACGGCGATGCGGCTCGTGAACCGGATGATCGACCTGACCGAGGGCGACATCCTGCTCGACGGCAAGAGCATCAAGGACCGCAGCCCGGCCGAGCTGCGGCGCCACATCGGCTACGCGATCCAGCAGATCGGCCTCTTCCCTCACCTGTCGGTGGCAGACAACATCGCGACCGTCCCCCGGCTGCTCGGCTGGGACAAGCAGCGGATCTCGGCGCGCGTCGACGAGCTGCTCGAGCTGGTCTCTCTCGACCCCCACGACACGCGCGACCGCTATCCCGCGCAGCTCTCGGGCGGGCAGCGCCAGCGCATCGGCGTCGCGCGCGCACTGGCGGCCGACCCGCCGCTGATGCTGATGGACGAGCCGTTCGGCGCGATCGACCCGATCAACCGCGAGCGGCTCCAGAACGAGTTCCTGCGCCTCCAGGCGCAGATCCAAAAGACTGTCGTCTTCGTCACCCACGACATCGACGAGGCGATCAAGGTGGGCGACCGCATCGCGGTGCTCAAGAAGGGCGGCAAGCTCGCTCAGTATGCGACGCCGGCGGAGCTGCTCATGTACCCCGCGGACGGCTTCGTCGAGGACTTCGTCGGCGCCGACCGCGCCCTCAAGCGGCTCGCGCTGCAGCGCGTCCGAGACATCGACCTGTGGAGGGTCGCC
>JAPSGP010000289.1 GCA_031177445.1 Acidimicrobiia bacterium | reverse complement strand
CGCCACCTGCGCCAGCAGGTAGACCCCCACGCCGCCGAGCATGGCCACCGCCGGCACCGCCTTCAGCGGGTCGTCGACCTGCTCGAGGCCCTCGGCCCCGACGCCGATCGCCACGATCGACTCACCCCGCGCGATGATCACGATGAGCCCGTGGCGCTCGGCGAAGTGTCCCGGCACGAGCTTCCAGCCCTCCGCGCCGAGCAGATGGGGCCCGCCCATGTCGAGCAGCAGCGCCAGCGCCCAGATCGCTCCCTGCGCCGAGTCGTCGAGGGCCTCTGGCACGCACAGCGCGGCGACGAGCAGCTCGGCCATCGCCCCGAACATCGCGAACCGCACGACGCCCTCCTCGGGGTTCACCACGCTCGTCAGCCAGGAGTAGCCCACCCACGACCACCGGGGCGGCCGCCATCAGCGCCGTGCACTGGGTGAGCCCGCACGAGAACGAGGTCGAAGAACAGCTCGAGCGGCGTGACGCGGTCCTCCGTGCGCAGCACCGCAGCCACCCGCGGGGTGCGTGCGGACTGGCCATGCCGAGCTCGAATCTTGGCATGAGTACCTTGTGAGGCATGCCCGCGCGCGACACCGGCCTGCCCCAGGCGGACGCCCAGTTCGACTTCGGACGCCAGCGCCGCCGGCGGGCGCTCGCGCGCATCGCGGCCCGCATGCGGCTCGAGCCGAGCGATGTGAACGTGATCCTCCCCTTCGAGGAGGTGGTGGCCGCGCTCGGGCGCCGCGGCGAGCGAAGCCTCGGGCTCCAGACCATCCCGCTGGACTCGATCGTGGGCACGGTGGACCGCGGGCGCGAGTTCGACCGCGCCTTCCGCCCCACCTCCGGGCGGGTCCGGCTACGCTGGGAGCGGATCGCGACCGCGGTGCGGAAGGGCGAGGCGATGCCGCCGATCGACGTCTACCGGATCGGCGAGCTGCACTTCGTGAAGGACGGGCACCACCGCGTCTCGGTGGCCGGGGCGCTCGGCCACGAGGTGATCGAGGCGTGGGTGACCGAGATCATCACCGAGCTCGGAGCCGACCACGCGATCCGCCTCGCCGACCTGCCGCTCAAGAGCCACCAGCGCCTCTTCTTCGAGCGTGTGCCGCTGCCTCCGGACGCACGGAAGGAGATCCAGCTCTCGGACGAGTGGCGCTACGCCGCGCTGGCCGAGGCCGTGGAGGCGTGGGGTTTCCGCGTCATCCAGTCGACCGGCGAGGCGATGAGCCGGGCACAGGTGGCCGAGGCCTGGTTCCACGAGGAGTACAAGCCGGTCGTCGAGATGCTGCGCGAGGCCGAGCTGATCCGGCGCGGCACGGAGACCGAGTCATACATGCGGGTAGCCCAGCTGCGCTACCTGATCCTCCGCACCCACGAGTGGACGGACGAGGTGATCGAGCGCCTGCGGCAGGAACTCGACCACCCCTCCTGGGAGGAGGACACGATGGTGCGCCGCCTCCGCAAAGAGCTCAGGTAGCTGCCTAGGCGCCCTCGGCCGGGCGCTCGTCCTCCCTCGGCGGCACCGCCGGGTCGCGTCCCTCGGGCCCCTGCCCGCGGCCCGTGGCCGCCGGACCGGTCGCGTCGATGGTCAGGTTGCGCCCGTCGCCGGGGTCGAACAGGTGGATTCGCGCGGCGTCCACCCAGAGCTCGGACTCCTGGCCCACGCGCACCCCGCTCTGCGGGTCGAGCCGTGCCACGATGTGACCCTCCTCGCCCGCCATCGGCACCTCGCCTCCGCCGACGTCCTCGGCCAGCTCACGCAGCTCCTGCGACTCGATCTGCTGGTCGGTCGTCACCGTGAAGTGCGCGTAGAGCTCCGAGCCGAGCGACTCGAGCACCTCGATCTTGGCCGGGAAGGTCGAGCCGCGGTCCCGCGCGTCCCCGGTGAGCGCGGCGTCCTCGAAGTCCTCGGGCCGGATGCCTGCGAGCAGCTGCTTGCCCTCCGCGCGGCCGAGCTTCTCGCGCATCCCCTGCGGCAGGCGGACGTCGGCGATCGGCAGCGTGACCGAGTCGCCGTGCACCGTCGCCGGCATGAAGTTCATCGCCGGCGAGCCGATGAAGCCGGCCACGAACAGGTTGACCGGGTCGTTGTAGAGCTCCATCGGGCTGCCGACCTGCTGCAGCATCCCGGAGCGCATCACGGCCACCCGGTCGCCGAGCGTCATGGCTTCGGTCTGGTCGTGCGTCACGTACACGGTGGTGGTGCCGAGCCGCTGCTGGATGCGCGACACCTCGGTGCGCATCTGCACGCGCAGCTTGGCATCCAGGTTCGAGAGCGGCTCGTCCATCAGGAACGCCGCCGGGTCGCGCACGATCGCGCGCCCCATGGCCACGCGCTGGCGCTGGCCGCCGGAGAGCTGCGACGGCTTGCGGTCGAGGTGCTGCTCGAGGTCGAGGATGCGCGCCGCCTCCTCGACCTTGCGGTTGATCTCGTCCTGGTCGAGCTTGCGCAGCTTGAGCGCGAAGCCCATGTTCTCGCGCACGCTCATGTGCGGGTAGAGCGCGTAGTTCTGGAACACCATCGCGATGTCGCGGTCCTTCGGCGCGCGGTCGTTCACGACCTCGTCGCCGATGCGCAGCTCGCCCTCGGTGATGTCCTCGAGGCCGGCGATCATGCGCAGGGCGGTCGACTTCCCGCAGCCCGACGGCCCTACGAGGATCACGAACTCCCCGTCCTCGATCGCCAGGTCCATGTCACGCACGGCCTCGTACCCGTCCGGGTAGCGCTTGGTGAGGCCCTCCATCGTGATCTGCGCCATCGAAATCCCTCCTTATCCCTTGACCGCACCAGCGGTGAGACCAGCGACGATGCGGCGCTGGAATATCAAGACCATGATGATGATCGGAATCGTCACGACGACCGACGCCGCCGCGATCGCGCCGATCGGCTGCTCGAACTGAGACGCCCCCGTGAAGAACGCGAGGGCGGCCGGGACCGTCCGTGCGTTGTCGGTCGAGGTGAGCGTGTTCGCGAAGATGAAGTCGTTCCAGGCGAAGATGAAGACCAGGATCGCGGCCGTGAACACCCCCGGCGCCGCCAGCGGCACGATGATCTTCCGGAACGCCTGGAACGGCGTCGCCCCGTCCACCTGCGCCGCCTGCTCGAGCTCCCAGGGGATCTCGCGGAAGAACGCGGACAGCGTGTAGATCGCCAGCGGCAGCGTGAAGGTCATGTACGGGATGATCAGGCCGGGCCAGGTGTCGTAGATCCCGATCGCCCGCCACATGTCGAACAGCGACCCGACAATCGAGATCGGCGGGAACATCGCGACGGCGAGCGCTCCGGAGAGGATCAGCGCCTTGCCGGTGAAGTCGAGTCGCGAAGTGGCGTAGGCGGCCATTGCCGCGAGCACGATCGAGATCAGCGTCGCGATCCCGGCGATGCCGATCGAGTTGATCAGCGCGGCGAGGAACGTGTCGTCCGAGAAGACGACGTCGTAGTTCTCGGTCGAGAAGCCCGAGAAGAACTTGCGGTCGCCGACCTCCTCGGGGCTCTTGAACGACAGGGAGGTGATCCAGGCAACCGGGATGAGGGCATAGAGCAGGACCACCAGGATCCCAATCGACCACAAGGTGCGCTCGCGGCTCGTGTGCCCCATGTCAGGTCTCCCCTCGCTGCTGCGCGGTGCTCGTGCCGAGGCCCTTCACGAAGAGGAGTGCGATCAGGATCACGCAGATGAAGATGAGGATGGATACCGCCGACCCCAACCCCAGGTTGACCCGGTTGATCAAGACGTTGTAGCCCAGGATCGAGACGCTTTCGGTGCCGAGCGCACCTCCCGGTTGGATGATGAAGATGTTGTCGAATATCCGGAAGGCGTCGAGCGTGCGGAACAGGAGCGCGACGAGGATCGCCGGGCGCATCAGCGGGATCGTGATGCGGAAGAAGCGCTGTAGCGCGCTGGCGCCGTCCACCTTGGCCGCCTCGTGCAGCTCATCCGGCACGAGCGCCAGCCCGGCAAGCAGGAGCAGCGCCATGAACGGCGTGGTCTTCCAGACCTCCGCCGCGATGATCACGAACAGCGACCCCTCCCTCGTGTTGAGGGGCTGCCAGTCGTCGGGAACCAGCGGCAGCCCGAACACGAAACCGCTGGTGGGGTCGAAGGCATACCGCCATGCGAAGGCCGCGACGACGGTCACGATTCCGTACGGGATCAGGATCGCCGCTCGCACCGGGCCGCGCCCGAAGATCGCGCGGTGCATGACCAGCGCGATCAGCATCCCGAGCACCAGCTCGAATGCCACCGAGACGACCGTGATGATCACGGTCGTGAGCACGTCCGACCACCACGTGGTCGACGTGAGCACGTCCACGTAGTTCGACAGCCCGACGAACTCCTTGTCGTCCGGGAAGCGCAGGTCGAACTTCTGCAGGGACAGGTAGAAGGCGTAACCGATCGGATAGCCGGTCA
>JAPSGP010000288.1 GCA_031177445.1 Acidimicrobiia bacterium | reverse complement strand
GGCGTCCCCAACCTGCAGCGACT
The DNA here is from genome assembly GCA_031177445.1 of Acidimicrobiia bacterium. Classification (GTDB taxonomy): domain Bacteria; phylum Actinomycetota; class Acidimicrobiia; order IMCC26256; family JACDBD01; genus JAPSGP01. Next base: position 4,392 of record JAPSGP010000288.1, on the reverse strand, counting down.
CGGCACCGTGCGCGTCGGCGAGACCGTCCCCGAACAACTCCGCTTGGACCTGGAGCTCGAGCGCGACGCGATCGCACGGTTGAATCGCGGGATCGCGCTGTGCATGGCCGAGGGTGACAACGGCAGTCGCGAGCTGCTCGAGGACATCCTCGAAGGCGAAGAGGAGCACGCCGACTGGCTCGAGACCCAGTTCGAGCTCATCCGTCAGGTCGGCGAGGCGCTCTACCTCTCACAGCAGATCCACGACTGATACGCGCCCGAGCGACCGCGGAGGGGCTCCTCGGTCAGCGGAGTCTTGGCCGCGAATCGGCCGAGCTTTCCAACGCTCAGCCTCTGCTCGTTTCAGCCACGTCCACAAGGCCGCCGGTGCGAGCGCCGCGCGCCGTGCCTCGCCTCCAATTCCCTCGTCGGAACCCCTCCGCAGTCGCTCTCGCTCACGAAGTGAGCCCCCCGCCGGCGCCCGCCCGTCGCAGGCTGGTCGCGCTCATGTGAGCCCGCTGCGGACGGCGACGAGCGCCGCTTGCGTGCGGTCGCGGACGCCCAGCTTCATCAGGATGCTGCTCACATGCGTCTTGACGGTCTTCTCCGACACCACCAGCTCCTCGGCGAGCTGTCGGTTCGACAGCCCGCGCGCGAGGAGCCTCAGGACCTCGAGCTCCCGGGGCGTCAACGCGCCGAGGTCACCGCTCGTTGAAGGACGCGCGACCTCGTCCATCACCCGCTGCGCGATCTGCGGGTCGAGCAGCGCTTCGCCCCGGTGCACGAGCCGGATCGCGGCCTCGAGGCCGCTGGGCTCGACGTCCTTGAGCAGGTAGCCGGCGGCGCCGGCCTGGACGGCCGGGATCACCTGGTCGTCCGACGCGAAGCTCGTGAGGACGATGACCCGCGTCTCCGGCAGGCGGTCCCTGATGCGGCGGATGGCGGCGACACCGCCCGCACCCGGCATCACGAGGTCCATCAGCACGATGTCGGGCGCGAGCTCTGCGACCCGCGCCACGGTGCGCTCGGTGTCGTCGGCCTCCCCGACGACCTCGAAGCCGTCACGCGACTCGAGGAACGCGCGCAGTCCTTGCCGCACGACAGGGTGGTCGTCAGCGACGAAGATCCGGATCGGCGGGTCAGGATCCACACGGCACCTGCGCACGAACGGTGGTACCCGACCCGGGCACCGAATCGATCGTGAGCCTTCCGCCCAGGGCCTTCGCCCGCTCGCGCATCGACGTGAGGCCGAGGCGGCGCTCGCGGATCGCGCGAGCACTCGGGTCGAACCCGTTGCCGTCGTCCCGGATCTCCACCGTGACCGATTCCACGCCGAGCTCCACGTCGACCGTGACGGCGGTGGCCTGCGCGTGTCGTACGACGTTGCTGAGCGCCTCCTGCACGATGCGGTAGAGCTCGCGCTCGGTCCTGGGATCGAGCGTGGCGTCGCCATGGCTGCGAAGCTCCGCCTTCAACGTGTGGGCCCGCCCGAGAACGTCGAGGTGCTTTCCGATCGTTGCCACCAGGCCGTCCTGTTCGAGCTGGGCCGGCCGGAGGCCGAAGACGAGTGACCGCAGCTCGACCTGCGTGCGCTGAGCGAGCTCCTGCACGCGGCGCAGCTCGGACGCGGACCGACCGGGGTCGCTCTCGATCAGTGCCGCCGCCGCCTCCGCATTCAGCGAGAGGCTGAAGAGGTTCTGGGCCATGGCGTCGTGGAGCTCGCGAGCCAGCCGGTTCCGCTCCTCCATGACACTCAGCTCCCGGCTCGCCTCGAAGAGGCGGGCGTTCTCGATTGCGATCGCAGCGTGCGCCGCCAGCACCACGATCAGCTTCTCGTCGCGGGCGTCGAACCCTGTTCCGCCCTCCTTGTCGGTGAGGTAGAGGGCGCCGATGATGTCGCCCCGCGAGACGATCGGCACGCCGAGGAACGACCGCATTACCGGATGCGCGTCGGGCCACCAGCCCCGGAACCGCGGATCCTGGGTGATGTCGGTGCTGCGGAACGGCTCGCGATCGATGAGCATCGCACCGAGGAGACCGTGGGTGCGGGGGAGCGGTCCGAGCTCGGCGACGAGCTCGTCGCTCATGCCGTCGTGCAGGAACTGGTCGAAGCCGGTGCCGTCCTCGTCGGGAATGCCGAGCGCGGCGTAGCGAGCGCCGGCGAGCTCGCGGGCCGCTCGCACCAGACGCTCGAGCACGGTGTCGAGGCGCAGCTCGCTGGTGATCGCGAGCACGACGTCGCTCATCGCCGCGAACGCCGGATCGCCCGACCCTTCACCCACGACGCCACGATACGAGCCGGCTGGACGGACTAGAACGTCGGCGTGGATGCGACCGGCGTAGCAGTCGTCACCGGCGCGAGCCGGGGCATTGGGCGAGCAGTCGCGCTCGAGCTCGCGGCGAGGGGATTCGACGTCGTCGCGACGATGCGCGAAACCACCGCCGGCGCCGGGCTCGCCGAAGAAGCTGCTGCAACCGGAGGGACGCTGCGGGTCGAGCCGCTCGACGTCACCCGGCCCGAGACCATCACGATGCCTTCGGGGCTCCGGGTCCTGGTCAACAACGCCGGTCTCGAGCGCGACAACCTGCCGCTCGAGGAGACGCCGCTCGAGTGGTGGCGCGACATCTTCGAGGTCAACGTGTTCGGGCTCGTCGAGGTGACGCGGCGTGCGATCCCGGCGCTGCGGGGCTCGGGCGGAGGCGTGGTGTGCAACGTCTCGTCGTCCTCGATCCTGGCGCCGGTCCCCTTCTACGCGACGTACCGGGCGAGCAAGGCGGCCGTGAGCGCGATCAGCGAGTCGCTCCGGGCCGAGCTCGGGCCGCAGGGGATCCGTGTCGTCGAGATCATGCCCGGCCCCATCGACACCGACATGCTCCGCCATTCACAGGCGTCGAGGATCACGCCGGGAACCGAGGTCTACCAGCCGCTGGCGGAGCACATGAACGCCAACAAGACGAACAGCGTCGCCTCGCTCGTGTACCCGGTTGCCGACGCCGCCGGGCTCATCGTCGACGCGATCGTCGCCGACGACGGACCGATGCGCTACGGGTGCGACCCGCTCAGCACCGGCATGCTCGAGGCCTGGCGCAGCTCCAGCGACGAGGAGTTCATGACCGGCATGCTCAAGAGCCTGGGCGGCTGATCACGCCTCGATGGCGCGTTCCACCTTGCCGTCGAGCTCGGCGAGGTACCACTCGATGTAGCGGCGCATGCCTTCCTCGAAGCTCGTCTCGGGCGTCCATCCGAGGACGCGCCGGGCCTTCTCGCCCGACACCTCCTCGCCGGCGTAGTCGCCGGGGCGGGTCGAGCCGAACTCGACCTTCATGGGGATGTCGAGCACGTCGCGGATCGTCTCGGTGACGTGGCGGATGGTGATCGGCCGCGGCCCCTCGAGGTTGAAGACCTCGTTCTCGGCGACGTCGGAGAGCGCGAGCACGTGGGCGTCGGCGAGATCCTCGACGTAGACGTAGTTGCGGAACTGCGAGCCGTCGCCGTGCACGGTGATCGGATCACCGGAGAGCGCCATCTGCACGAAGCGGGGAATCACGAGTTCGGGCCGCATACGGGGGCCGAACGGGATGCCGTAGCGCAGGATCGTGAACGGCTGCTCGTAGAGCTCGTCGTAGTTGTGCGCGATGAGCTCGCCGGCGATCTTCGAGGAGCTGTAGATGTGGCCGGCGCTGGGAAGGTGGAACGGTGCCTCCTCGTCGTGGGGCCCGTCGCCGCTTGCCCCGGCGTACACCCACACGGTGCTGGCGAGCACGGTGCGGGAGACGTCGTTGCGCCGGCAGGCCTCGAAGACGTTGACGGTGCCGGTGATGTTGATCCGCACCGTCGCCACCGGGTGCTCGAAGGCGTCGTTCACGTTCGAGACCGCGGCGAGATGGAACACGACGTCGCACCCGCGGGTGGCCTGCACCATGGACCCGAGGTCGGAGAGGTCGGCCTGACGGAAGGCGACGTCCGGACGATGGGGCCTCTTGACATCGACCACGATCACCGTGTGGCCGGCTTCCTGCAGTCGGTCGACGACGTGCGAGCCGATGAAGCCGGCTCCTCCCGTCACCGCGATTCTCATGGCATCACGTCCCGATTCTCTCCCGGCGATGGTCGGCAAAGCCGAACCATCGCCTCTTGTAACCAGGCTCGCTTGCGCTCACCTGGAGGTCCGCAGCTGCGAAAGTACGGCCTGCACGCTGTCGACGACATACGCGGCTTCGTCCGCAGACATATCGGAATGGATGGGTAGGCACACATGACGGGCGCAGACGTCCTCGGCGACCGGGAGCGAACCGCGATGCAGGTCCTCGAAGACGGGTTGGGAGTGTAGGGGTGCGGCATAGACCTCGCCGCTCAGCGAGACCTCGCGTTCCTTGCGCAGGAGGTCCTTGAGCTCTTGGCGGTCGATCCCC